>JAWCEH010000007.1:0-85619 GCA_038859955.1 Bathyarchaeia archaeon
ATATGACTCTAGCGGTTTATTGTTTGGTTTGGCATTACTATGTAAGCTAAGCTCCATTTTTAGTTTAGGCATAATTATCTTTCCGCTGGCTAGAGAGGTTTTCGAAAATAGAAGGCTTAAAATGAAAACCATTTTAAAATGGATTACTCTATCAATGAGAGTAATTCTTGTGGCTTCAGTCATCTTCCTAGCTGGTTTATGGATTTATGATGTTGCCTACGGGGTTTTCAGCGGCAACCCTCTTAACCACCTAAACTACATGTTTAACTATCATAGTATTCTTCGATATAACGAAGAAGATGTCATTTCTGGAAACGTCATACTTCCGCTGAGATGGATTAATCCTTTTGACCTATTTTCTCCAAGCAAATATTATGAATATTATCCCATAGCCTACTATGGAATATATACGCCTCTATGGTGGAGTATATGGCTAATTACGCCAGTAAGCCTACTGAAAGCGATGAGAAAAAAAGAAACCGTCAGACTTTTTCATTTTCTTATGGATTGCAGCAAACTTTCTTCCATACATTATTTTAGCTTACGCCTTACGCAGGTGGGTTTACCCGTTCTATTTCTGTGCAACGTTGCCCGGACTGTATATGGGACTATCTCAATATCTGGCTTACCTTAAAAAATTAAGAGTGCTACTTGCGTCATTAATTTTATTACAAATCTTATGGTTCATTTTATGGTTTCCTGTCAAACCAAAATTTCTATAATAATATCTTTCCAGCATGTAACATTTATTAAATGGTTTTATACCGTGACATAGTTTATTCAGACAGATGTCTCAAATTTTATGAAAGGAATTTATCGAGAGCTAGCCTATGGTTTACTGATTTCCTTTCAAAATAGTATTCCTTTTTGAAAACAAGTATCATTGGATGCATATATTCTGTTTATTTAGTGCTCTCTATGCGAGGTCTTTTTATAGATGATCTTAATTTTCTCAGCACAAGCGTCAAAGCTAAGGAATTTATTATTAATAGGAATAGACTGTATGCGAATTCAAATCTTGAAGGTGTCGAGGAGAAATATATTACGCATAGAATTTCCAGTATTAATCCCCAAACAAGAATTGTTAAGAAAACTCTCTCAAACATGATGCTTCCTCCATAAAATAATTAAAAATAAAAAATAGGGTTGGATTTTTATGTTGTTTTCTTTCTTGATCCTATGACCCAGCCTGCCGCTACGCCGACTATTAGAGCCGCTATACTCGCACCAGCAACACTAGCAACATCCATCGTGGGAACAGTCACCTCAATTGTAAAGGTTGTTGTCACCACACTGGTCGTTGTACTGGTAACAGTCACCGTTGCCGCAGCCTCAGTTTTTGTCGTGGTCACTGTTGCTGTTGTTGTAGTTAATGTTCCATGCCATGGTGCACCAGCTAAGGCCTCAAATATTTTGCTAGTTGGGAATTTGGTTGCTGTTATCCAATCTGGGAGTTTGGGTGTTTCGCCCTTTGGTGCTATGTAGAAAAATACTGGAATGTTTGATGGCCATGCCCAAAAGTTTGCAAACCACCAGCCGTTTTCCTCAGCCGGCCATCCGACCCAGTAATCCTCCGAATACTCATACCAGACCGCGCCGTAGAATAGTGGTACACCGGACAGGTCTCTAAGCCAAGCCTCCTGGAGTTTACCGTACATTTCCATAATCTTCTTCGGGTCGCTTTCTTTTGGAATTGCATCAATCAGGGATACCACTTCTGGGTTCCTATAGTTTTACCAGTTGCCAGCAGGGTGGCTCAATCTTGGATCTATCGCTCCCCTAAAGGCATTCCATGGATGAGCGAAGCCTGGAGTGGCACCAGCCCACCCGATGACGAGATCCCAGTCCTTATCCATTAAACGCTGCCACCAAATTGAGAAGTCTGGAAATTCCGTAGAGATTGCTACACCTATTTTATTTAGGTTTTCAGAGATCATATCACACATCATCATCCAATCTGTCCAGCCGTATGGAACCTGTATAGTGAATGGCCCGAGCTTCGTTCCATCGGGAAGCTCTCTTACGCCATCTCCATTCCTATCTATTATTCCGGCATCGTCTAGAATCTTTTTAGCCTTATCCAGATTGAATTCGAACTTGTACTTGTCAACGAGGGTTTGATTGATGTACTTCGTTGCTGGACTTGTGTGTATGATCGGCACAGGGGCGGCTCTGACGCTATAGTTGTAATAAGCTTTGCTTATCAGATCATCGAATGGTATAGCGTGCGCGATCGCTCTCCGAACATCTAGATTGCCCAATGCTTTCTCTTCGTAATTCATCCATAGAAATATCACCTCACCGCCAACATAGTAAGGTTGATCCTTATAGTAGGTTCTTCTAGCTAACCCTTTAACCTTCCACATTTCATATATGCCAGCGAAGAAGCGAGTGGCCATATCGATTTGGCCAGCTTCGAACGCAATTCCAGCGGCGGTACTATCTTTGAAAGTCACGTGAGCTATATATTTGGGACGGGGCAGTCCGAAAATATCCTTACCCCACCAGTCGTCAACCCTTACATAAGTATATACCTCTTCAGTCCAGCTCATCAGCTTATATGGTCCAGCGCCAATTATCTTCTCAGGTTCGTCATCACGAAATTCGCTGAAAAGCCTTTATTAATTTATTTTGAAGTTTCTCTTATATTTTTATCGGAACGTTAATTGAGTAGCTTTTTCTATAAAAATTATCCCTGCTCATTGCAAAATGAGAACAAAGATAAGTCTTAAAAGTTTTTCAGATAATATGTGAAGATGAGGGTTAAATAATGGTGAAAATGGAAGAAGTTGATGAGATAATTTCTAAGATGACTCTGGAGGAGAAAGCGAGTTTCGTGGTGGGTCTGGGAATACCTGGCATGTTTGAGAATCCTCCTTCGAGGGTTCTAGGCGCTGCTGGTGAAACCCATCCCATAGAGAGACTTGGAATACCATCTGTAGTTCTTGCAGATGGTCCTGCTGGTCTAAGAATAAATCCTAGAAGAGAAGGCGATGAGAAAACATATCATGCTACGGCTTTTCCCATCGAGACCATGCTTGCATCCACATGGAGTAGAGAGATTTTGGAAGCTGTGGGAAGGGCTGTGGGGGAGGAGGTTCGGGAGTATGGGGTGGATATTCTTTTGGCTCCGGCCATGAATATTCACAGGAATCCACTCTGCGGTAGGAACTTTGAATATTACTCAGAAGACCCGCTGCTCACCGGTGAGATGGCAGCTGCATTTGTTAGAGGCGTTCAATCGCAGGGAGTGGGCGCTTGCCTAAAACATTTCGCCGCCAATAACCAGGAAACAAACCGGATGTTCATTGACACTATTGTCTCAGAAAGGGCGTTGAGGGAGATATACCTTAAAGGCTTTGAAATTGCAGTTAAGAATTCAATGCCTTGGGCGGTGATGAGCGCCTATAACAAAATTAATGGAGTCTATTGTTCGCAGAGCGAGTGGCTTCTTACTAAGGTTCTTAGAATGAATTGGGGTTTTGAAGGGTTTGTCATGACTGATTGGTTTGCCGGAGATAACCCCGTGGAGCAGATTAAGGCTGGTAATGATATGATAATGCCTGGAAGGGCTTACCAAATTATACCGGGGAGGAAAGACGAGGTGCAAGAGATAGTGAATGCCGTCAAAGAGGGGAGACTTAGCGAGGAAATTCTGAATAGAAATGTAAAATGTATACTTAAGGTGCTAATTAATTCACCATCCTTTAAAAAGTACAAGTACTCTAATATGCCAAATCTCGACGAGCACGCTAAAGTAGCCTATGAAGCTGGTTCAGAAGGAGTTGTGCTCCTGAAAAATAACGGCGTATTGCCCATAAAGGAGAACGAAAGGATTGCGCTTTTTGGAACTGGCCAGATAGAGACCATAAAGGGTGGAACTGGCAGCGGCGACACCCATCCTAGATACGTGATCTCAATACTTGAAGGTATGAAGGAAAAGAGGCTTAGGGTTGACGATGAGTTAGCAGAGATCCACAGCAAATATGTCAATGAGATGAGAGCGACGGATGAGTATAAAGTAAGGAGAGGACTGTTTGGCATGCCAATCGCTCCAAGGCTTCCCCAAGATTTTCTCGGGGAAGAAGAGGTTGAAAGGTTTGCGGAAAGAAACGATGTTGCTATCATTGTTATAAGTAGAATCTCGGGTGAGGGGTATGATAGAAAACCAGAGAAGGGTGATTTCTATCTCGGCGATGACGAAAAGGCGCTTATAGAAAAAGTCTCTAATGTTTTTCATAGGCATGGAAGAAAGGTCGTGGCTATATTAAATATAGGCGCTCCGATAGAAGTTGTTAGTTGGAGGGATAGGGTGGATGCCATTCTTCTAGCATGGCAGGCTGGACAAGAGACCGGACGAATAGTTGCTGACGTAATTACAGGGAAAATTAATCCCTCCGGCAAACTTCCAACAACCTTCCCGAGAGACTACTCAGATGTCCCATCTTGGAGCTTTCCTGGAGAACCAAAAGAAAACCCAAAGAGAGTAGTGTATGAGGAGGGAATATACGTTGGCTATAGATATTATGACACTTTTGGGGTAGAACCCGCCTACGAATTTGGTTACGGCCTATCTTATACAACCTTCGAATACAAGAATCTCCAGATAGAGGTATTGAATGATAGGGTGAGAGTATCCTTTGATATTGCGAATAGCGGAAACTACCCTGGAAAAGAAGTTGCTCAGGTCTATATAAGGGCGCCGAAAGGAAGAATTGATAAACCTTTTCAGGAGTTGAAAGGCTTCCAAAAGACTAGGCTCTTAAATCCCGGCGAAATGGAGAAAATAGAGATGGAGCTTGATTTCAGAGAGCTCGCAAGCTTCAACGGAGAAGTATGGCTTGCTGAGAAAGGCGAGTATGAACTGAGGGTTGGCGCCTCATCGAGAGATATAAGGCTTATGGGCAACTTCACTCTAACCGAAGAAAGAAGATATAATCCATAACCTTATTGGGCTTCGATTCCCAAAAATATTTTCAACTTTAAAATCTAATTAGCTGATTCATCTAAACCCGCTATCTAGTTGCGCTCACGGCTTCAGCCTTCATTGGTCCACCTATTTGAAGCTCGTAGAGTTTAGCATATAACCCTCCTTTCATCAGCAATTCTTCATGTGTTCCCTCCTCAACTATCTTGCCTTTATCTAAAACTATAACTCTGTCCGCGAGGAATGTTGTCGAGAGCCTATGCGCAATTATAATACATGTCCTACCACTAAGGAGTCTTTTCAAGGCCTCTTGCAGCAAGCTTTCAGTGTATGGGTCAACACTACTTGTGGCTTCATCAAGAATTATTATCTTTGGCTTTCTTAGGAGTGTTCTAGCAATATTTATCAATTGTCTCTGTCCAACTGATAGATTTCCACCGCCTTCAGACACTATGGTTTTAAGCCCTTCAGGCAGTGTTTCTATAATCGGTTCGAGCCCTAGGTTACGTATTACATCTATAACCTCATCATCCGTAGCCCCAGGTTTACCATAGCGAATGTTTTCTAGAACCGTATCCCTAAATAGGACTGGCTCCTGGGGAACTAGGGCTAATTGGCTCCTAAGAGACTTTAGTTTAACGGTTTTAATATCCACGCCATCTATGAGTATGCGCCCCTCCTGCGGGTCGTAAAGCCTTAATATGAGATTTGCTAATGTTGTTTTTCCGGCACCTGTGGGTCCAACGACAGCCAATATCTCGCCTGGATTAACCTTAAGATTGAAATTCTCTAAAACTTTTGATTCACTGTACCCAAAGCTTACATTTTCAATCGATATTTCACCCCTCTTGATCTCAAAGTCAATGGCATTCTCCAAATCTTTAACTGAGGGCTTTGTTTCCAAATACACAAATACTCTTTCCGCTGCTGCCAATGCTGACTGCAACATATTATAATATACGGTTAAGGTCATCACGGGATTAAAGAACATTTCCACATAACTGTAGAATGCTATTAGGGTGCCTATGGTTGTTTCACCGCTAATAATTAAGTGCCCTCCATAAAACACCAGCAAGGCTGTTGTTGCAGCCCTTATGATGCTTAGAACTGGTCGAGTAAGAGCCATAACCAAGGTTGCCCTAAGGTTTGCACGCATAGTTTCATAGCTTACCCTCTCAAAACGCCTTAGGTTCTCTCTATCCCTCTCAGAGAACGATTGAGAGACCCTCATGCCGGAAACTGTTTGCTCAATATTTGAAGTTAACTCACCAACTTTGGCTCTAACCTCCCTATACGCTCTGTAGCTTCTTCTAGCCAAGAAAATCACTGAAATAACAATTAAAGGTACTACAGATAACGTTGCTAGGGTGAGTTTAACGTTTAAGCTCAACATTGCGGCTAGGGCACCTACAATCGTTAGGGCATTAAATACGGCATCTATGAAACCCGTTGTAGCAGTCTGACCAACAGCTTCAACATCGCTGGTAAACCTCGATATCACTTGACCCGCAGATGCGGATGAGAAGAAAGCGTAATCTAACTCTGTAGAATGGGCGAAGAGTGATGAGCGGAGATCATAAAGCAGTTTTTGCGTTAGCCACGCAACACTATAGCCTCTTATAATGCCTAAGACCCAGCTGCAAAAAGCTATAATTGCTACGATAGTAATATAAAACACGAGAGCATTTGCATCACCAGCCACTATGCCTTCATCAACAATTTTCCGTCCAAAGTAGGGTCCCATAACATTTAGGATTAAAACCGCAGTTGCAGCTGCCACAAAAATTAGAACTCTACTCTTATATCTCCATATAAGTCTCAGCAGCCTTGCCAGAATTTTTGATGAAGGACCCTTAGGTTTTCCCTCAGCGCCTTCTCTGGCATATCTACCGATTACCCACCCCAACTTCCTGCAACCCCCCGACTAGTCTCTCTTGGTGAGCAAATTGAGCATTATAAAGTCTCGCATATGCACCATTCAATTTCATTAACTCTTCATGTGTTCCCTCCTCAACTATTCTGCCATTATCCAAAACCATGATTCTATCGGCCAGCTTCAGAGTTGAAAGCCTTTGGGTCACTATAAATACCGTTCTGCCTTCAATAAGCTTCTTTAATGCTTCAACAACCATACTTTCCGTCTCAGCATC
The DNA here is from genome assembly GCA_038859955.1 of Bathyarchaeia archaeon. GTDB lineage: Archaea > Thermoproteota > Bathyarchaeia > Bathyarchaeales > DTEX01 > DTEX01. The sequence goes on from JAWCEH010000007.1 coordinate 7,078, forward strand.
GAGATTTGACGTTGGATCATCGAGTATAAGTATTTTTGGATTGAGTATTAATGTTCTAGCTATCGCTATCCTCTGCCTTTGCCCGCCTGAAAGTGTTACGCCTCTCTCCGCAACATTCGTGTCGTAACCCTTGGGTAGGCTTGTTATGAAATCATGAATGCCAGCTGCCTTTGCAGCTTCGATCACCTCATTCATGGAAGCATCCAGTTTACCATACGTGATGTTATCCTTTATTGTTCCAGCGAAAAGCAGAACATCCTGATGAACAATTCCAACGTTTTTCCTGAGAGACTTAATCTTCACACTCCTTATATCTACTCCATCTATGAGTATCCGACCACTTGTAGGATCATAAAATCTTGGTATAAGCTTGATAAGCGTAGACTTGCCTGAACCTGTTGGCCCAACTATTGCAACTCTCTCTCCCGGCTTAACCTCAAAGCTAATGTCCATTATAATGGGCTTATTATGGTCATAGCCGAATGTAACATTTTCAAACTTAACATAACCCTCAACATTCTTGAGGTCTATTGCCTCGGTCTGATCTTTAACTTCAGGTTCCTTATCTAAGACATCAAAGATCCTGGCCGCTGAGACTGATGCCCTTTGATAGTCTAGAACAAAGAATCCTAAACCTATCAATGGAAAGTTAAGCATTGAAAGATATAGCAAGAATGCCACGATGTCGCCTATGCTCAAAACGCCTGCCACAGCTTTGAGTCCACCATATAAGTATACTAGGATTTGTATGGCGGCTGATACAAGTCCTATCGAAGGCCACGAGATTGAGGCATATCTATGAAACTTCATGTTAAGGTCATATAGGTTATCAAGTCTAGATTTATAGACTCTTCCAAAAACATCTTCTACACCGAGGGCTTTCAAGACTTTAACCGTTGAGGTATACTCTTGAACTATACTGTTAAATTGACTCATTGCCCTCCAGCTGCCCTCAAGTATGGGATAAACTTTTCTATTGAAAAGAATAGTTATTAATGCTATAAGCGGCAGTAATGATGCCGCTGTAAGAGTTAATTCAACATTAAGATTTAGGAGTATATAGAGTGCTATCGACGCCGAGAAGACCGCGTCTAATAATGGCATAGATGCAAAGCTTATGAAACGATTCAAGTTATCCATGTCATTAGTTACTCTAACTATTATCTCGCCAACATCTACTCTATCATAAAAGCCATAGGATAACTCATGCAAATGCCTATACAAATCTAACCTGAGCCTGTAAATAGTTCTTTGGGCTATATTCTCGAAAGAGTATCTGACAAGAAAAGCTAGGATCCCTTCAAAAAATGTTAATATAACAACAGCCAGCGATAGTGGCATAAGTCTACTCGGATCATAAGCCATTACAGAATTTAATAAATCCCGCACATACCATGGTATCATCATCGCTAAAATTCTGGAGGCTAAAGAGAGCCCAATGACGATCACTAGGAATTTCCATTCCTTAATTAAATATCTGTAAACTCTAAGCATCACAGATTTTGCCATGTGATTCCGCCTTTATCGTATTCAAATTCTTTCTGCGGATGATGAATATATCTTTATACTCAGTTTCATCGTATCAACAACGATATCAAATTCGATATCAATTATATAAATTTATCTGCTAAAGGCTGAGAGATTTTGGAGTTTTGTCGAAGTCACTTATTTCAAATATATATAAAGAGTGAGAATGCATTAAAACTAGGTAATAACCTATTACTGAAATGCCTTTTGTTCTTTGCTGCGAGAAAATTTATATTGACTTCAGAGTTGATTCGTATTAAGATCATTGGGTGACTGTATTGACATTTAGTAGATTTGAATGCGTGCTATCAGTTTTGCTTCACGAGGAGCCGCCAATTACACCTCAAGTTTTAAGTTTTACCAATGAGATGTCAAGAGCCAAATTTATTCCGATTACGGAGGTAGCCGTGGAAAAAAGAGCGGACGCGAGCGCGTTTATTAATGTATCTAATGCTGAACTTGAGCAGATAAATAAAACCCTAAAAATAGCTGACTACATGGATAATTTTATAGTAGGAGTAGGTAGCGGTGGAATTAGAGTTAAGAAAGTTATTGAAACTAGTGAAGAATGGAATATCGTAGAATGGGAGACTGGGGCTAAATGGCGCGTTGGGACGGCTAAAAACGTTTGGGCGCGGGAGTATATAGACTATCCACTAAAGACGGAAGACGATATAAGTAACTTGGAACTGCCAGATCCCGATGATCCCATGAGATATGAGGGTATTGAAAAAGCCATAAAATACGTGGTAGATAAAGGTTTTTTCCCATCCTGCAGCATTAACGGTTTCTTTTCAGGAGTATGGTACTTTCTAAGAGGCCCCCTCGAAGTAATCCTTAAGGACGCTTTTGTGAGAAAGGGGTTCCTCAAAAAGGTTATCGATAAATTCGGGGAGTTTAACTTAAAAGCTGAAAAAAACTTACTTGAAAGAGGCACCTTAATGATCGAGTGGCCAGATGACTTAGGCTTTAAGGGAGGAACGTTTATGAATCCAAAATTATACGAGGAGCTTATATTCCCATGGCACACAAAAGCCATAGAACTTGCGCATAAATATCGCGCTTTTGTCAATATGCACAGCCACGGAAAAATTGATGCGTTAATGCCACTACTCGTTAGTGCCGGCCTAGATATGATTAACCCGGTGGGACCAACTGATAACATGGACCTAAAGAAACTAAAAGAGGATTATGGCAGCAAACTATGTTTTCTAGGTGGATTAAGCAAAAACATTGGTCTCATGAATGCTGAAGAGCTTAAGGAACACCTACTTGACAGGCTTAGAATAGGAACCCCTGGAGGAGGCTATATCCTGGGTTCAGAGGGCGATATACCGGTAGAGATGAGCACAGATAACTTTTTGCTTCTCCTTAAAATAAGTAAAAAATACAGAAGGAACAAATTATTTCAAAATTCTTTTTAAAAATAATGCCCAAGATTTCTCACATAATTTTTACAGCGACGTATTCTCTCCTTCTCTTATTCAAGAGAGGTAGGGCATTTAATGCCATTTGTATTAAAGTCTCGTAGATTCCACGAAATTCTAAAACATCTAAGTTTAATATGATTATTATTAAAAGAAATTTTTAACAATTCATTTCCATTTTTCTTAAAAAATATTATTTTATAGAATCAATATTTTTCCAATACAGAGATTTCGAGGGATACGAAAAATGAATGTAGAAAGCATTATCTTAAATTCTCGATCTGAACCCCTTGATTTCCCAGTACAGAGCTCTGACCATTCAAGGTATGTTGTTTATTTAGCAACAAAAGGATACACTAAGTTAGCTGCCGATCATTTATTAAATAAAGAAATGATTGGGCATTTGGAAGCAGTTGTCGCAGGTATAATTCGACAATTCAATTTATCATTCAACAGATTTCTCCTCGAAGGTTCAGTTAGGTTTCTTAATGATGAGAGGAAAGTTCTTGCTTGTGCCAGAGTCTACGATACTTTAATACAAATGGCATTAAATATTGTTGGGTTCGAAAAAGACATTATTGGTTTTTCTGATGCTGAATCCGTAGCAACTCACATTAAGATTCTCAGAACATTAGGAGAATTAGAGAATCTTGAAAGAAAATGCTTAGGTGGAGAGGCGCCTATAGCTAGGGCGGTAGTCGAATTGCTTCTTAAAGATATGAAGAAGGTTATGAGCGGCTTTTATCGACCGCCAGGCTCCATGGTTGCGCATATAGCGGGAGAAATTGAGAAGAAAATTGACTGGAATAATATAATGGAATCGTTTCTCAATTCAGCTAAAGAACAGATTCAATCAAATATATATTACAAGTTTAGCAAAATAGGCATATGCAGATTTGGCAATGATTACGCTGTGGGACTCAGATGGCTTAGGCATTTAGGGTTTGTTCAAGTTTCAACCAACCCGGTTTTAGCGGCGGCAGCATATGATGATGATCCAAGTCTCTGGAAGGGTTTTAAAGGCGAAGATCTCTGCCCTGATTTTAAAGCGGTTATTGAAAAGTGTGGGGGGCACATTAAAAAGGATCCAATTCTCTATAGTGATGAGATTGCTGCTAAAGGTACGGAGATAAGCATTTGGCCGAACTTAGTGATCTTTAGGCCCATAGCAATAGCTACAAATATGCGCTATGGCATGGTTAGTCTCCAGTTAAATCCAACAATAGCGGATGATTATGAAAGAAGCCTTAGAGATGCCTTAAAAATATACGCCGATGCAGAAGAATTCCTTGAAAAATATGACCACTATCTCCTATGGGGATACTCAACGATTTTTGAGCGCGGAAGACCAAACATCGTGTTTAAGGTAGCTGGCTGCTCACCTGCCGCAATTGAGTTAACAAGGAAACTTGAAAGTTTAGGAATAGGCACAAATAATACTGTGACGTTTACAGCTTCTCAAGAAGTGGAGTTGATTCTCGCAAAAATAGATGGGCGAGCTGAATCCATAAGAAAGGGGATTCAGCTAACAACAGTCTATGAAACGAACATGGGTGGAAGGCTTGATGACCATATAAGAGAGGTTCATGCTGAGGAACTGTTGAGGAGTGCTCTTGAGAGAGTGGAGAATAGAGAAAACGCGTTGGAGCGGCTCTCCAAATCCTTAGGAGTTTGGCGTCAAATTAAAGATATGAAATCCCTGGACGAGAAGATAAGTTTTATTAGTAGTAGGAGGGTCCTTAATCCATTAAATAAGGATCCGTTCATAGATTTTTTAGCTGAGCATGGTATACCTTACAGCTCTAGAGAGAAGGTTGCTGAATACCTTACTAAGATTGAAGAGGCTATTGGTTTCTGCGGAATACTTGTAACGAAAAGAGTCTTTGAGATATTCTTTAGTCCAGAGAATAGAGCTAAGTGGCTATCTTATATTCGGTCTAAATATGGGCTTACCGAAGAGCAGGCTGAAAATGTTCTTAAGGAAATAGATGTTCTCCCAGCTTCGAAGAGGAAGCCGGAGGAAACACTTTTAACGCTTGCAAGCGCACATATGACGCACACAGAGTTCCCCAATCATCAGATGAACGTTCTACTTATGAGTTTGAAAGAGGATTTTGATGCTGAGAAGTATCGGGAATCCGTTTTAAAAGAAGTTAATTCTGACATACTAGAAAGAATATTGTCCACTAGATGGAAAAAAGTCTCCGACGAATTCGTAAAAGCATACGAACTGACGTCTGAGCAAATTAATATACTAAAAGAAGTTGGCATAATGAATACGGAGAAATACGGCTTTAGGGGTTTAAAACCTTCCGAATGGGGTCTCTTCGGCGCAACGGTAAAGACTATGGACGAATTTAATGAAGGCTATAATTTATTCAAAAAGAAGTGTATAGAATTCGTCCAGGGGCTCTCTTAAATTTAGCGCGATATGGTTTAGCCAATTTCTTCTTTAGGAGTTTTTCATAGGCTTCTCTGTCTATAGGTAACTTTATAGGTTTTCCCTGGAAGGACGAAAGTATTATGGCGTTAACTATCTCCAGTGAGACTCTACCCTCTTCGCCATTCACTAGCGGTTCTCTATCCTCGATTATTGCTTGAGCGAAATCCTCTATTATCTTTTTATGACCATGTTCAAAGGTGCTCTTCTCAACCTCAATTTTGTTCCACTGATATTGTAAGCTTGGCCAAATGGATTCATCTAATAAATATTCCTTAAGCGACTTATCTGAAATTGCATACCTAATCTCGTTATTTCCATCCTCACTTATAATTTTTCCTTTCTCTCCGCAGATTTCTATTCTTATGGTGTTTATTGGGTCTACCGTGCTCACTTGGAATACTCCACGTGCCTCGCCCTCAAATATTAAGTTGGCACTAGCTATATCCTCAACTTCTATATCATGATAGAGAGTTCCGATATCCCCATAAACCTTTACAGGTTTGCCAACAAGCCACTGCAAAACATCAATGTAATGAATCGTTTGATTTATTAAGGCGCCCCCACCCTCCGTCATCCATCTACCTCTCCAAAAATCATTGTTGTAATAGGCTTGAGTCCTGAAGACACATGCCTCCATACAAATCCTATACACCTTGCCAATTTTATCCTCGTCTATCATCTCTTTCATTTTCCTGTAAACAGGATTAGTCCTCATCTGGTAAACTACGCCTAGTTTTAGTCCTTTTCTTCTAGCTTCTTCAATCATTTGATCAGCCTCTTTAACAGTTAGAGCCATAGGCTTTTCTACTAGCACATGTTTATTATATTCGAAGGCCCTCATGGTCATGGGAAAATGTAAGAAGTGTGGTGTACATATTGAAACTGCATCTAAATCTTTTTCTTCAAGCATGTTTTCATAATTTTTGTACCATTTTACATTGTATTTTGATGCTATAATCTTTCCTATCTCCTCGTTTATATCAGAGACCGCTGTAAGTTCGCTGTTTTCGCTTGTGGTTATCTGGCTGATATGTGTCTGCCCTATGCCTTTTAGCCCTATAACTCCAATTTTTATCTTGCGCAAAATCTCACCAATCTAGAGAACAATTATGTTCTGACTCTTGATGATTTTTCATTGTTTCATATACTTTGCAATATTTTAATTAGGTTGCGCATGCATTTTTCTGATGCCTCTTCACCGCTATTAGAGAACTCTTCTCCACCAGGTTTAATGATACTTTCCTCTGGAATTCTCCTTTTAGGTCTCCAATGAGTCTCTAATGAAATGTATCCCATATAATTATCCTCCCTCAGAGCCTTGAACTGCTCCTTATAGGATACTTCGCCCTCACCGAAAACAGTCCATTCAGGTCTTCCATCTCCGCCTTTTCTCACACCATCTTTTACGTGGACGTGAACAATCCAACCTCTAACGTATCTATAACCATCTGGAAAAGGGATTTCACCTAAAGGATCAAATATATCATTTCCCGGATCCCATACGGCCCTAACCTTATTCGAATTAATCCGAGAGAGAAACAAAGATAGCTCCCTTCCATTGCCAGCGAATGTCGATGGCTCATTTTCGATTCCTAAAATCAAATCCTCATTTTCTATAATTTCTAATGGTTTTTGATATCTTTCGACAATTCGATCAATAAAGTCTTCCAATTTACCCTTCCGCCAAAACGTGAATCCTCTAATTATCTTAGCATCCAACTTAATTGCTAGATCAACGCAGTTTCTTAATATGCTTAAGTGCTCCGCATATTCTTTCTCATCATCCATGTCCGCCTTAAAAAGAGGCGAAGCTATCGCGCTTACTTTTAAATCATATTCTAATAGAACTCTTCTTATTTCATCAGCTTTTGGAAGAAGATGCTGCGGGCTCCTATTCCAGACGCTTCTAATCTCAACGCCTTCAAGGTTGAATTTTCTAGCAAAAGAGGCTACAACTTTGATATCTTGGGAAACCTCATCGCTTATAACAGACATTTTGAACATTTGCTGCACCTAAATTGCCTTTGTACAGAATAATGAACTAAAAAATTAAAATAAGGTTTCAGTTCATTCACTCGTATTTTCCATATTTTTTAACGAGCTCTATAACCCTTTTGTAATTTTGGAAGCTAACGTTTTTTGGAACAGAGTGATCTGAATGATAAATATACCCTCCATCTTTCTTAGCAACCGTGATCTTTCTTCTTATCTCCTCTTCTATAGGCTTCGGGTCATCTAGCGCCATAAGTCTCACATCTATACCCCCCATGAACGTCATCTTATCCCCATACTTGTCTTTCAACTCTAATAGATCCATTCCAGCCTTCACTTCTAGGGGTTGTAAGCAGTCGATTCCCTCCTCTATGAAGAAAGGAATAAGATCCTTTACCCGTCCGCAGCAATGTAGGAAAACGTACATTTCACGATTGTGGAAGAAGCGGCATAACTCCTTAAAAACTGGATGAAGCTGTTCCTCAAAATGTTTTGGTGAGAAAAGAAGGCCATGCCTATAGCCTAAATCGCAATAGAGAAAGGCGCCATCAAATTTGAATCCACCCTTTATCATTCTCTCGCACATTTCCATAACAAGTTTTGCGTCAGTCCAGTACATGTCAACGACCCAATCTGGTTCCCTTATAATAGCCTTCAATAATCTCTCCGACGCCACGTAACTCTGTATTTTATCGTATCCAACAGCGGCGCCATACATTATGAAGCGCCCTCGACTATACTCTCTATGGAAAGACTGAAGGCCAGAAACCCAGTCAACTCTGTAATCGTCGGCATTAAGTCTAGGCTTAATTTTATTCCAATCCTCCTTAGTTTTACATGGGTAATCAATAATCATAGGAGTAGTAGAATAATCCCTATGATTCTTTCTTATTCCACCGAATGAATTCCTCTCAACAATATACTCTTCATCTTCATAAAGAACTTCTGTTGGAAATCGTGGGCTTGTATCAGCGTTGAAAATTGCTATTTCATATCCAAAGTAGTCATCTGGTGAAACACCTGAAGGTAGCCCCTCGGATCTCCAGCGGTCTACAGTTGCAGCCCAAGGACTATCATGGATTGGAACACGGTCTGCTTCACGGTGATTCAGGATCAGTTTAATCCTGTCACGTGGTTTTATTTCACCACCCATAAACAATTCACTTTCCAGTCATCCATGTTTTACAAATGTTTACGCCTTCAACGGCATCTCTTGCTGCAGCGTCAGCACCAATTTTGTCGGCGTATTCTTTGGTTATTGGGGCTCCTCCAATAATTATCTTTACTTTATCTCTTAAGCCAGCCTCCTTAAGCGCCTTGATAACGTTCTCCATCTCAATCATCGTTGTTGTCAATAGGGCTGACATACCTAATATGTCGGGCTTATATTCTTTAACCGCTTCAACAAATTTTTCTGGTGGTACATCAACGCCTAAATCTATAACATCAAATCCCGCCGCGCTCAGCAGCGTTACAACAATATTTTTGCCAATATCATGCAGATCACCCCTAACAGTTCCGATAACAACCTTGCCAACCTTTTTCATCTCACTGCTCTTCAAATGAGGCTCCAGAACCTTCATACCCTCTTTCATCACCTCGCCTGCCATGATTAGCTCAGCTAAGAAATACTCATTTCTTTCATACTTCTCACCAACAACCTCCATTCCCTTAGACATTCCCTTCATAACGACGTCATATGCTGGTATACCTGCCTCAATAGCCTCCACACAATACCTCTGAATATTATCAATATCCAAATTCACAATAGCATCCCTAATTTTACTCAAAATCTCCTCTTTACAACTCATATTCTATCACCATGTTAGAGAAAAGATAATTACCTCTTGCTTAAAAATCTTAACTAAAATGCCTTTATACTAAGAGCTCACTCAAAGATTAGAGCCAAGGCCCTACATGGACCACCATCAGCACCCTTTAAAGCTATCGGCGCATATATAAAGTAAGCCCTACGAGATTTCCTCCCCTCAAGAATTAAGTCAAGATTTCTTAGGCATTCAATGAGTATTATACCTGCTCCAAGTAAAATGCTATGAGTTTTTGCCGCTGAACCCTTTTTCGCCACAGGTCCATGAATCGGTAATTCACCATCCCATCCGCTTACGCTTAATGTGTCAACTCCTAAAGCTTTCACCTTCATTCTAACAATATATTCAGCAGCCTCCTCTGTTATATATGGCCACTCAAATAGATATTCAGTGTTAAATCCAAATTTTCTATCCCATCCTGTATAAAGCATTAGAACATCTCCAGGTTTAACTTCGCTCCAGTAAGGTTTGAGATCTTCAACTGTGATGGCTTCTCCAGCCTTTTTGTGAGAAAGGTTGATTACTAAGCCTTCGCCAGTAAAGTTTTCTATCGATAGTTGATCAACGGATTTTCCTTCAATAATAAAGTGTAGAGGGGCATCCACATGTGTGCCGGTATGAGTAGTCATTTGGCGAATAATATGTACTGTACTTCCGTCGCGAGCAACATTTCTCACCATTTCGTAAAGGAGGTTTGGTTGAGTTGGCCATGAAGGCATGCAGTTAAATAAAACTTGACTTAAATCGATAATCTTAATCGGCCTCAAAAACATTCACCTCTCATTTTCTTTTTAATAGTTAAAAAGATAAAAGAATTTAAATTTCATATGCTTTCCCCACCTCAGGTATAATTATTTCACTTGCAAGGTCGCCCATGAATTTGCTGAAGAGTTTTGGGTATAATCCATGTATAGGGAAAATCTTTCTTGGTTTAATTGTTTTTATAGATTCCCTAAGATGTAATGGCATTACATGTCCTGAAACGTGCACATGATATTGTGGTACACCATAATGTTCGAGCCAATTTATAAGCCTATTAAAGTCCATTTCCATCTCTTCATTGAAAGGCTCCGAGGCAGAGAGTATATAGCAGCTTCCCGGTAATGGTTTTATGTCAACTAACCAGTTAAGATCAAAAAACGACATAGATAAGATCGTGTTGCTTTGCTTTTTAGAAACCTCTTGGGGGCTTATTGTTTCACCTAAATCCATAGCTGTTTGTTCCCAGCGAAAATATCTCTTCTTCTCCTTTCGAAAGATTAAGATTGATCCGTTGTCAAGTTTTGGAATATTCAAGTGGGGGTCAGTACTAAGTTTATAAAGAAGATAGGCTTGTTTTAAAGGGATTATTAATTGTCTATCGCTTTTTAGGGCAACGTTATGAAATGATTTTAATCTATCGATGTCTGCGTATGCAAATTCAGTTAGGACTAAACCAGATGCGCTGCTAACTATATTATTAAGTTTTTTCATAACTTCGCTTTCTGAAGAGAACTCAACCGCTATCATATTTGTGTTTTCGCAAATAACAGCTTCAGGTCTCTCATTTGCTGAAGATGATAGAAAATCTTCAGTCAATTCAGGTCTTAAACCATGTCGCCTAAAATCTCCAGTGTAAATTATGGTGCCTGATGATGTATGTATTATGAAGCCGTATGAACCTGGAACAGAGTGATCGACATGTACTGGTGCAATCTCGATAGAACCTATCCTTATTTTGTCGCCAGTACGGAATGTTTTGAACTTTATCCCTTTAAAGTTAAATTCTAAATTTGCGATATGAACTTCACTTAGGGCATTAAGTATGGTTGCTGTTGTCTCGCCACAATACACTGGTATTTCCCTTTTTAGGAAGGATACGTGGGCTGAGTGATCCATGTGCGAGTGGGAGAGAAAAACAGCATCTATATCAGTTTTTGAATCATCAAAACAATAGACTCCCTTTATTTTCGGCAATATTTCAAGGTTAACTAGTTCTGATCCACTCCTAGGTGAAAGAAATGGCGCCGAATAAAATTTATCTCTTAATGAGAAGGATGCGCCAAAATCAAAGAAAATCTTTGTATCACCGTCTATTATAAGAATTTTATTTCCGCCAACCTCATTTACTCCACCAAAAAATATTACCTTTGCGGTCAAGTTTTCTCCTCCAATAATAAAGCTTAGCTACTTGGGTTCTTCTATTGTTAACATTTTTAGCACTCTTTTACAAGTGTTAGATATCGCGAGTATTACATGCGGAGGCGTGAAGAAACTGAAAACCTTTATATAGCGAGGAGAGAGTGCCCTTTTGATATTCTCAATTTTTCCGCCAGATTCAAGATATCCATATATAAACTCTTTTACTTCTTCATCAATAATATTAAGAGATGGTAAAAGAGTATAGTGCCCAGAATAATAAAGGAACTCAGCTATATCCCACGCTTGATCTCCACTCCTTTCAGCCTGCTCAAGATCTACAAAAAATATTCTTCCATCAGAAGACAATATTATATTTTCTGGTTTACAGTCACCAACTGATACACCTAAGCTGTGAATTTTTGCAAGTTCGCGTCCAATTCGCCTAATAACATCTAGTAATTTTTCCCTTCCATTTTCATCTCCAGTCATTTTATATAACTGCCTAATTACTTCAGAAGCATTAATTCCATCAATATATTCCTGAAAGATGATTTTTTCTTCCGGGCTTACGTATATTATAGATGGAACATTAATGCCATGATTTGATAAGAACATGTTTATTGCATACTCTCTTTCAAGTCTAGCTTTACCCATTACAGTAAAATCTCTCGTGCCTAATGCCCAGAGTGTTAGGGGGAACCATTTCCACCCATACCAGTCCTTAAACACTTTAACAACGGTTTTTCTTTCTTTTTCATTTTCAGCGACCCTCAGTATATACACGCTATTAAGGACACCGCCTAACCTTTTAATGTTATGTTTTAATGCATACTTTTCAGGCATGTGTCTCCTTATAAAATCCTCTATGGACATTCTTTCGGTGAATGATACTGTTCCCGAAGATGTTGGTATAAAGATGTATTTTCTTGGATTCTCCAGTTTTCGTACCGGATTCACGAAAACATTACCTTCAGCCAAATATGTTTTATAAATTCTATAATCGTCCAGTATCGAGTCCATTATGTTTGGGAAAATTCCTAAAACGTAACGAACAATTCTAGTTCGGCTGTTTTTAAATAAATTTCTTAGGCGACGACCACGTTTCGCTCGTATAGATTCAATATATTCCTCAGATATCTTGAGAAACTCATTATCAACTAATTTAAGCTTTCCCTCGCTAATAAAATCTTTAAGAGCAGCCTCAAATCCGTTCATCATTAAAGTATAATTTCTATTCTTTACATCACTCCTAGCAATGTTCAAAAATCTATAGGCTATAGGCGGAAACAAGGTTGCCCTGCGCATTATCGTCTCAAACATGAAGTATTCAGGCTTGATCATAAAATTCATCGACATCTCCGGAAAGCTTAGGATTAGGTTATTTAAAATGTCGCATACCATCCTCTTCTTAGCCTTAACCTCTTGGTACCGAATATAATCAGGGTTTATTATCGATATATAAGGAGTTAATATGCTTTCTGTAAGTATACCACCTAGCCATTCACTCTCCACGTCTCTCTCAAAGCTTCTTCTATCTACGATTAAGAAGCGTATTCTCTTAGAGTCAAAGAGCTTAGAGATGCACTTTAATAATGATTCTTTTGATTCTACTATAACTAGAACATCAATGGATGTTTTCTCATCAGCGTACTCTCCAGCATATGGCCCATAGATTGATGCTTCGAAAATGTCAGCTAAATATTCTCCAATAGAAGCGTAAGTAAACAATTTTAGTTTCTCAATATCTAACTGAACCATTGTTCTTGTTCCCAACAAGATAAAATATTATCTTCCTCCTATAACCGTTTATCTAATTTCGGAGATGAAAGTCTTTTAGGCTGACCTTATTATTCTTGATATAATATGCTGGCGGGTTTTTACCTTGAAACTTAAAGCTGAAGCCATTAAAACGGATTACTGGATGCCCGGCGATAATTATTTGGAGAGAATAGTAGAAGCCGTTAAAGGAAGAGTCTCTGACGGTGACATAATAGTTATTTCTGAGAAAGCCTTATCAGTAGCTAAGGGATTTATAATCGATGAGAGAAACGTTAAGCCAAGTTCTCTTGCAATTTTTATTGCCCGCTTTTGGATGAGGATTGTTTGGGGCTACTTTCTTGGAAGAATATGCCACTTGAAGGAAAAAAACATAAAGCGGTTAAGAAATTATCCGCGCAGAGAGGGAGCCATGCATAAAGAGGTTGCGTTAAAATACGCTGGTTTTCTGCAAGCTTTAATGTGGGGTTCTGAGGGTGGTATAGATGGGAGCAATCTTCCCTACGCTTATGTTAGTTTGCCGCTGATAGACCCTGAAAGCGAAGCTAAGGAGATTTATTTATATTTAAAAGATAAGTTGAAAAAGAATCTTGTTGTCATGATAGCTGACACGGATAGGACGTATTCCTTTGGAGGTCTCCACTTTACACACCGTCCACATCCCTTGAAAGGAATATATTCACTTTTAGGTTTCGTGGCTTATGTCTTGGGTAGAGCTTTAAGGCTTAAGAGTAGATCAACTCCCTTGGCTTTGGCTGGCGCTGAAATTAGTGTTAACTTGGCCTTAGACATTGCCGAAGTGGCTAATAAGGCCAGAGGATTTGGGGCTGGACGCACTGTTTGGGATATGGTTGAAAAGTTTGGCGTTGGCTTGACGTGTGTTACGTGGGACATGATTAGGAGTTTGGATCATAAACCAATAGTGATAGTTAGAGTACTGTACACTTCTTGAAAAGAAAAATATTTGTATTTCATATTGAGATAGTAATTCCTCGCGTTTGGAGCTAAAGTTATGTCAAGCCTTGAAAGAAAACTTGAGAGAATAAATTGTTTAATTCAAAAGTTGAAGGATGAAGTCTCTATGGGCGCTCTGCTAGTTGTTGAAGGAGAAAAGGATATAGAGTCCCTTAAAGCCTTAGGTGTAGAGAGCGACATGTTGGCTATTAAGTCTTGTGGAAAAAATCTCCAAGATATGGTTGATAAGATTACCTCCATGGGGGATAAAGAAGTTATACTGCTTATGGACTTTGATAGGCATGGTAAAGAACTTACGGAACGTCTATCTAAGGTTCTCGAGGAATTAAAGGTCAAATTAAATCTAAATTTTTGGAGACAATTATCCCAATTACTTAACAGCGATATAAAAGATATAGAGGGACTAGCGGCATACGTTGAGACCTTAAAGAGAAAGATTGAAGGGCGTTCTCAGCAGAGTTTAGTGTGGTAAAACCTTCAGAGCCTCTTCCAACATTAAAGAATATATGCTAGGTCGAAATAAATATTGTGAATAAAAATCGTAAAATTAGTGAGGCGATTTCCAGAAGGATATTGCATCATTAATAATCTGTAAAACTCTGTGAAATTTGGAGGTTGATAAATTTATGGCTTCACCATCATTTGCAGTTAAATATGTGATTCGAGCAAAATTTGAGGTTGATGGAGTAGTTGAGAAGCCTGATGTCATTGGCGCCGTTTTCGGGCAAACCGAAGGTCTGTTTGGAACGGAGCTTGATTTAAGAGAGCTTCAGAAATCTGGTAGAATCGGTAGAATAGAAGTAGATATTACATCTCAAAAAGACAATAAAACCTTCGGAACAATAATCATCCCAACAAGCTTGGACAAGGTTTCAACCGCCATTATAGCTGCAAGCGTTGAAAGCATAGACAGGGTTGGTCCATGCTCAGCACACGTAATCTTGGAAAGAATTGAGGATGTCAGAGAAACTAAGCGAAAGGCAATAATTGAGAGGGCCAAAGAGATACTCCATAAATGGAGCCTAGAAACAATACCTGAGACAGAGGAGATATTCCGGGAAGTCTCAGAAATACTTAAAATGGCTAGGATTAGGGAATATGGACCAGAGAAGCTTCCAGCTGGCCCGGAGGTTGATTCAGCTAAGGAGATAATCATTGTCGAAGGAAGGGCTGATGTAATAAACCTTGTAAAGCATGGTATATACAATGTCATAGCCCTAGAAGGCGTGAAGATACCAGAAACTGTTATTAGACTGGCTAGGGAGAAGGAGGCAACGGCTTTCCTTGATGGAGACCATGGCGGTGACCTTATCCTAAAGGAACTGCTGCAAGTTGCCAATATAAAATATGTGGCTAGAGCCCCCAGAGGTAAGGAGGTTGAAGATTTAACAGCAAAGGAAATTGAAACAGCTCTTCAGAATAAGATTCTTGTTGAAGAGATAATTGAACGTAGACGGAAACGTAAGAAGGTTCTCATGCCTAGAGAGATAGTTGAGGCAGCAGAGAATCTTAAGGGAACATTAGAGGCTGTTCTCTTTAATGAGAGGATGGAGAGGATTGGAAAGCTTCCGGTAAGCGAGCTCGCTGATAAACTCAAGGAGTTTGAAGGAGTGAATACTGTAGTATTTGATGGGATAATAACTCAGAGACTTGTTGATATAGCGAGTGAGAAAAACATTAAGTATCTCATTGCAGCGCGCGTATCTGAAGTTGTTAAGCAACCTTTAAGCGTAAACTTATTGACATTCGATGACATACTCGATTAATCTGTCATTATTATGTATTTTTGAAGAACTCGAGAAGCGTCTGAGGTTTTGATGATTTTGGCGGCATTAATTCATCCTCTTTAACTCCAAACAATGATAGTATTCTTAAAGCCGCTGGTATAACTTGGTTTGTTACATAGTATTCCAGGTCAACATCTTTATATGATGCTAGAGTATACGGCTTGGCCCTCTCATAAAGTTTACCTGATCCCAAAGTTATCACGTAACCTATTTTGTCACCTACAGTTAGCGTCCAACCTTCCTTCTGAAGTAGTTTGGCAGCCTCGACATGAGGCGCCTTGACCTCATACTCCTCAAGAGACTTTGTAAGCGTCTTCCAAATAATTAAGTCTCTGTATGGAACCTTCCTATCTCTTAAATCCATTATATATTTACGTACATACTCAACGGCTTTCCTAGCCGATTGTTCCTTTAGAATTATCTCCAAAACCTTTTCCTGTATACTCTTTGCAACATTAGCCCAGTCTCCTCTGACAACTTCTAATCCGACCATATCTAGCCTTCCATCGGGCAGTAACCCGCAATAACGTTTCTTCGCCTCTGTGAATAATATACGCGAGTATATTTTATCCGGTTTTATCTCTAGGCCTAGACTCTCTTCAATCATTCTTGATAGCTTTTCGGCTTTATCGCGTTCATACTTTATAAATATGCTATCTGTATCACCGTAAACAACTTCCAAACCAAGGCTTTTAGCTATTTTAATCGTCCTCAAAATAGTATACCTGCCCCACGCCGTAACTGCTTCAGCAACTGGCTTAATATACCATCTGGCACCTATCCAACCTGCGTAACCGTACGTTGCATTAGTAATCACCTTAATCGCCTTCTGCCTAGCATCAAGCAACCGATACTCCGAACTCTCTGGATTAAGTCTTTTAAGACCAGCCCTTATTTCATCTCTGGCTTTAATAAGCCTTAATAAGACCTCGCGGTAGAAACCAGGTGGCTCTTTTCTGAACCTATGATTGACCTCCGGCGCCGTATAAACTCCCGAAACCGGCTCCGGCTCCTCAGGCGGTATATATGTATCTGGCGAGACATTATATGTTATCATTATATTTGGATACATGGCCTTAAAGTCTAGAACGGCAATATTATCGTGTACTCCGGGTTTAGGTTCTAGAACTATTGCGCCTGCGTATGGGATGTATGGTCTTTCAACCCTTTTTGGGATTAACTCTCCAATCTCATAAGCGTGGCGAATGAGAAACCATTCAACCCTAAAGCCCACCGCCGCCGTGCCAATATGGTCTAGAGGCAGGCCCACTAAACTTGATAACTGAATCGCAAAGTCTAGTATACTCTCCGTTATGCCCATTATGCACTTTGTATTTTCTATCGAAAACCTTACTAGTAATGGTCTCTTCTTTTCATCCTCCCAATATTGAGCGAAGTCGACATCCTCAATTAATGTTCTCTCCTCAATCTTCATGATGCCCAAATAGTCTGCTATATTCTCTAATGTTTTAACTTTAACTTCGGGAAATTCATCAGCATAGTCGAATAAGTCTATATTTGCTCTACCAGTTACCGAGATATGTCCATAAGTACTTGTATGTGGTTCAGTATTCGCTCTATCAATTGCTAAGGTTAGTCCATTCTTTTTTGCTCTAGCCACCAAATATGGTAAGTCCCTTCGATTTGTTTCGTATCCAACAATTATGTCAGGATCAGACTCTCTCACGTATCTTATGAATTCATTGATAATTTTTTCATCTTCACCTAATGATTCAGAGATAAACAGTCTTTCGTCACCAGTGTTAGTCATCACCGAAATAATAGCGACGGGATTCTTCTCAGGCTTAGGCGTGCCTTTTGAACTATAACACACGATTGAGAAACCCAAAATCCTCAATTTAGGTGCCTCAAGAATACTTGGTAGATACCTCGGCCTAGTCTTCGCGATTAGAATCCTATCAACTTGTATACCCATAGTATTAGGTATTTCGTCAACCTCAACTTCATGCCAGCCGCATGGAATAATGTTATTATCAACGATGTAGCGCATCGAATATCGGATGTCATCTTCTAAAATGCTATCAACACCCTTAATCTTAGAAATTAGTTTTGCATATTCTGGCGCTAAATCCGGGTCTTGGCAGTATACTTTTATGGCTTTTACAGGTTTTCCGAAGAGTTTGCGATCGACAACTTCCATTTTAGTGATGAGCGATAAATCTGCCTCCATCTGTTTTATTCTTTCGACAACTCTTTCAGCATCCTCGTCGGACATTGGTACAACATAAAAGTACGTCATAAAGCCTCTGTCTATGATCAGAACACGCCTTCCATCGCTTTCTATACCCCAAAGCCAAATTTCCGGCTGGTGACCTTTAACCTCATAGTTTATATCTAGTATCCAGAAGCGACAGGTAGACAATGCGCTCCACTCCAGACAGACAATAGTAATATAATACGCATGATAAAATTAAGGTTTAATGTTTGGAGCGTTTATTCACTATAAGTTTCTTATATTAATTCAGTTTTAAATCGATATTTTGGGAAGTGGTCGTATGAAGATTGCGGTTATAGGAGGAGGTGTTATAGGGGAATCCGTTGTAAAAAATCTCACGGCAGCTGGATATGATGTCATAGTTACTGAGAAAAGGGTTGAAAGGGCGAAAGAACTTGAGAGTTTAGGTTTTAGAGTGACTTCCGATAATAAGTTTGCCGTGAGCCAAGCGGATATAATAGTGTTATGTGTTAAACCAAAGGACGTTGAATTAGTGTTAAGAGAAGTTAGCGATTACTTGGAAGGTAAACTTGTTATTTCTTTAGCTGCTGCCGTGACATTAGAGTTCCTAAAAAAATTAGCTCCTAAGGCTAAGTTTGTTAGGGCCATGCCAAATCTTGCAATAGCGGTTCGAGAGTCCTTTACAGCCTACTCCGCGGATCAAAATGTAAGCAAGGAAGATCTTGAAGTGGTTATTAAACTTCTGGGCACTCTGGGAGAAATATGTGAGGTTAATGAGGATAATATGGATGCCATAACCGCGTTAAGCGGCTGCGCGCCAGCGTACTTGGCGCTTATAGCTGAGGCCATGATATATGCGGGCTTAGGGGTGGGGTTAGATAGAGATGTAGCATTAAGAGTAGCAGCTCAATCGATGATTGGAACAGGTAAACTAATCCTCGAGGGAAAGAGAACTCCAGCTCAGATACGTGACATGGTTACAACACCAGGTGGCGTAACTATAGAAGGATTATTCGAATTAGAGAAGTTCCCGCTTAGACATGCCTTTATGAGCGCTATTAAGGCTGCGGCTGAGAAATCACGTAAAATAAGTTCATCTTTAACCGGAAGATTGGAAACTTAGGATGTAACCTTATCCGTTTTGGCTAAGTCCCTCAGTCTCTCTACGCCCTTTATTTCCTTAATATATGCGGCAACGCTCTTCGGGAGTAATTCTTCCCAACTCGAGCCCGCTAATATTCTCCGTCTAATCTCCGTTGCTGAACAAATCTCTCTCCTAAAGAATGGGATTGACTCAACCTTAAAGCCGCTCTCAATAAATAGACGTCTAGTTAACGGCTCATTAGAATAGACAACATCAAATTTCGGGACATAAGAGCATACGTGTGAAACCCATAAACTGTGGACATCAAGATCTATAACTGGAATGATATAATACCTGCTGGTATCCACCCCAATTTCATTTAGGGCCAATTTAATCATGTAAACTCTTTCACCAGCAGTAAAAGGGTTTTCAAGAGTATGGCTTTCTTGAGCGCTACCGATAACTATTACGAGTTCCATTGCATTACTAAGTATATATTTAACAGCTTCAAGATGCCCTAAATGAAATGGTTGGAAACGACCGACATAAAGAGCCCTAGAAAACTTGTTATCCTTAAATTCGCTGTTTTTTTCGTCCAATGTGTGGCCCTCCTGAAATTCCTGCCGACGCTTTGCCCTAAAATTTATTATAAATAGGTGATTTAATTATTATGGTCTTCCATATGAATGAAATTGGCATAAAACGTGAGGATCTGCTCAAGTATTTGACCGAAATGACTGAATTTGAGAGAGCTGTTTTAATGGAAGTCTTTAATATACCTAAAGGTAAAGTTAGCACATATAAGCGTATAGCTGAAAGAGTGGGGAGACCCCGCGCATTTAGAGCCGTAGGAAACGCTCTACATAAGAATCCTCTTGCACCATTAATCCCTTGCCATAGAGTTGTTAAATCTAATGGTCAAATAGTTGGCGAAACAATAGAGGAAATCGAAACGAGAAGAAATCTGCTAATAAGAGAAGGCCTACATGTAGAAGGGTATAAAGTTAAACTAAATAATAAGATGCTTTACTAGGCTTGCTCTAAATAATCTTCTCTAGTAAAGCTTTAATAATGCCGAGAAGATTGTTTATTAATCCATAAAGGCAAAAATAGTAAGGAGAATCAAAGAAATCGGTTATGTGGAGGTGCTCTAATTGAATAACCAGGGTCAATACTTAATGATTCCGGGTGCAACGACTGTTGGAATAGTATGCTCAGACGGTGTTATACTGGCATCTGAGAAGAGAGTGTCGTATGGAAACTTTGTTTTAAGCCGAGTTGGAAAGAAGGTCTTTAAAATATCTGATCATATAGGCGCAGCATGTGCTGGCTTAGTATCAGACATGCAGATATTAGTTCGCGAGGTTGGCGTGTACGCTAACTTGTTTAGACTTGAATCTGGCCGTCCAATAAGCGTTAAGGCAGCAGCGAAGGTCGTGTCCAATCTGCTCTTCAGCAGTAGACTACTTCCATACATAACTGAAACCATTATTGGCGGGGTTGACGATGAGGGTCCATCAATTTACGTGCTTGATGTTCTAGGTTCAACTATACCGGATAGGTATGCGGCTGTTGGTTCCGGGGCTGAAATAGCTATAGGCGTTTTAGAAGAATCTTATAGGGATGGAATAACCGTAAAGGAGGGCAGAGAGCTCGCTATAAGAGCAATAAAGTCTGCCATAAGCCGAGATGCTATGAGCGGGGACGGAATAGACCTGCTAATAATAACTAAGAATGAAATTAAAGAAGAATCCATTAAATTCTGAAGATTAAATAAAGAACTCTCCCTCTTATTTCCATGGCTTAATTAATTTATCGTAAAACCTTATTTAGCGACATAAGCCTATTTTATTTGGTGAAATCAGTATGGAATTTAGCCTAACGGATGAGGAGGGTATATCTCTAGTTAAACTCGCTAGAAAGGCTGTTGAAGAGAATCTCAAAGATGGTAAGATAATTAGTCCGCCAGAAGGTGTTCCACCAAATCTTCTAAAGAAAAGGGGGGTTTTTGTTACAATAAATAGTGTGATAGACGGAGAGAAAATTCTTAGGGGATGCATAGGTTTTCCATATCCAGTCTATCCGCTAGTTAGAGCAGTTATTGAAGCGGCAATAGAGTCAGCGACGAGAGACCCCCGTTTTCCTCCAATGACCTTGCCTGAACTTGATCACGTAGTCTTTGAAGTAAGCATACTGACGGAACCAGAACTTATCAAGGTTGACTCACCGAGCGAGTATCCATCAAAAATAAAGATTGGTGAAGATGGATTGATAGTTGAAAGGGGTCTCAACAAGGGTTTGCTACTGCCGCAGGTACCAGTTGAATGGAATTGGGATGAAGAAGAGTTTTTATGCCAATGCTGCATGAAAGCTGGGTTGCCACCTGATTGCTGGGTTTTAAAGGGGACAAAAATCTACAAATTTCAATGCATAATATTTGAAGAAATAAAACCAAAAGGCTCGATAGTTAGAAAAATCTTAAGTAAAAGAGAGTGAGCTATGGAATTCCCAAAAAGAAATATTTTAGTTTTTTACATTAAAAGATTATTAATTTAAATTTCTCGTCGTTCATCTTCATTTATATAAGTCAACCTTTCAGCCTTGTCTTCGAGCACAAGAACTGTATCCTCAAATCGAACCCCACCGAATCTAGGGATATATATACCTGGCTCAACCGTCACAATATTTCCAGCGGATAATATTTCTTCACTTGAAGGTCCAAGAGTTGGTGGTTCATGGATATCTAGTCCTACACCATGCCCTAGACTATGGACAAAATATTCACCATAGTTCATCTCTATGATATATCTCCTAGCAACCTCGTCAACATCCCTCGCTTTTACGCCTGCCCTTATCCGGTTTATCGCTAGATTCTGAGCTTCTTTGACAGTTTTGTAGATGCGCTTCTGCTTCTCTGATGGTTCTCCAATTATTAATGTTCTTGTCATATCAGCGCAATAGCCGAAATACTTTGCGCCAATATCGATAACAACAAAGTCTCCACGCTTAATTTCACGTTCACCTAAGCCACCATGAGGAAAAGCTGATTCAGGTCCGCTGCAAATTATTGTATCAAACGCGATTCCGGTGGAACCCGATTTACGCATCTCATACTCTATTTCAGCGGCTACTTCCCGCTCCTTCAATCCTGGCCTCAAAATTTCTATGGCCTTTTTCATCCCCCTACTCGTTAGTTCAGCAGCCTTTTTTATCAACACTATCTCTCCTTCATCTTTTATCTTCCTCAACGTCCAGAGTGCATCGTCAAGGGGCTCGAGCTTTAGATTCCCTAAATTATTCATAATCCTGAGGTATTCAACAGCGTTTATCCTATCAAAACCTAAGGATCTAAATTTACACCTTATTATTTCATCAAAAATTTTAGTGTCTGATTTCTCTCCAATCCGTATCACTTCAATTCTGGCGTTCTTGGCATTTTCTTTGGCAGCCTCATAATTAACAGAATGAACAAAGAGGATGCTTTCGCCGTCTATTGGCATCAGAAGCCTAAACCCCCCGATAAACCCAGTTAAATAATAAATGTTCTTCTCATCCGCCACTAAAAGAGCATCAATATTCTTTTGTGCTAAAATATTTCTCAACTTTTTGATGCGGTCGGTGCTTGGCAAACTTCTTTATACCTCCAGACAAATACTAATTGACGCTTGCCTTTGAATTTATATATTTTTTCATTAATTAATTTAATTGGCTGGCTGAAATGCGGGACCTTGAATTAGCTAAACAAATACTGAAAGAAAAAAATCTATCGCTTGCTATAGTCAAGGATGGAAAATTAATTTTTGAGTCAAGGCTTCAAGGCATAATCGGGTTAATCCAAGCCATAGACAACTTGAGTGATGGCCTCCACTCATCTTCAGTCGCAGATAAAGTTGTTGGTAGAGCTGCTGCCTTACTAGTAGCATATTCTTACGTCAGCGAGGTTTATGCAGCCACAATAAGTTACGAAGGATTGAGCGTTCTTATGAAGTATGGCATAAAAGCTGAATATGATAACGTCGTTCCAAAAATAATGAATAGGCGAGGAGACGACATATGTCCACTCGAGAAAATAACTTTAGTAGCTCATTCACCTAGAGAAGCATACGAAAAATTGAAGGAATACGTCGTGACGCATAGATAAAATTATGTTATTAATCAGCAAAATATTTTGCTCAATACTTCATCTGGCTTAAATTTCTCTTGTGATCTGATAGCGGCTTCTTCGATATATAGCTGTATCGCATATTTTAATGCGTCTTGACCTACTAGTATAAAATCTTCGTCCGAGCTAAAATATTCCATTAATGATGCAGCGCATGCAAAACTTATGGCCCTGTCTTCAAGCCTAGCTGAAAACGCTAGAACTTCGCTTTCGATCTCCTTAAGTATTGCTTTTCTAGCCTTCCCTATTAACTCATATACTTGTGGGGTTAACATAATAGGTTTATAAGGAAACCTATCTCTAACTAGCGGATGCATTGTTTCAATAGCGTAAACTAATGTTAGATGATCCCTAATTGCTCTCGCTTCTTTTTCAATATCGATTTCTCCAAGAGCTAATCTCATCTGACTCTCAGCAATCTCAAGAAATCGCTCTTTAGTTAAGCGGTGAAGCCTGCATAGCATGCGATCTTCTATAGCCCTAAAATTTGGATCTTGAATAGTTACTGTGTAACCCTTTTCGAAAACAGAAACATTATAATTTACAGTGAAGAATGATGTGAATTTATATGGACCTATAACTTCACGGTGTAATTCATACTTTATCTCACCCTGCTCCATCGCTATTTTTAGCGGCTCAACCATACCCTTATATTTAAAGAAGTCATTGAACTCCGGGACAATGAAATTGAATGTTCTCCCAGCATAGGCTTGCCCGATCCTTATAAAACGCGCTGGAGTCATGCCGCCACAGTAGCGGTTTCTGCCAGGTATACCATGTGCTGGAATTTTTGCACTTGGCTTACCTAGTATCATATCTCTCGTTGCGAAACTCTTCCCGGTTCCCGGATCACCAAATAATGCTAAAGACCAACCAGTCCTCTTTCCAGTCTTTCCACCTTCATGAATTATCTCTACATTAGCTAATCCATACTGCTGAGTTATGCTCAATAAGCTATCGAAGTATAGAACTGATCCAAAAAGATCTCGGAGGTACGCTGATAGAACAGATATATTAAACGTCTTACCAAATCTTATCGTCTTCTCAAGCCTGTTTGCGAGTAGATCATGCACGTATGCTTCGAGCTCTCGATCCATTTTATCTATTAACAGTTTCTCCTCAAGCAGTAAGTCGATGCGCTGTTTTTCCTCATTAAATGGTACACTTACGCCTCTCGTTGTTTGTACTTCTTTTGGTTTGCCCTTAATCTCAATCTCGATGACTGGTAAAGCTTCTCTAGCTATGCTCCACTCGCGATATTTACCATCACTGTAGGATTGGTTCAGTATACCTAGCTTTATGAGATCACTTAGAATTTCATCAGCTTTAGTTGAATGAGCGATTCTTCTAATTTCGCTTGAGTCAATCATTCCATCATTCTCTACAATAGCCTTTAGGAGCGATATGCCAAGCGTGCCATGTTTGCTTTTTATCCTACGAATTCCATCTACAATGAGGCTTCTAGAGCCTTCAAGAGATAATTTCCCTTTGTTTAGCATGTAATGTTTTCCCATAAAAATCGCCCAATAGCGGGGTTTATGATGTTGGAAGATCTGTTTTAAAACATCATCAGTTATTCTTGAGGCTATTTCCATAGAAGCTTCATCCTCATTCATGCCCCAGCCACATAAAAACTTATCAAAGTAAGGTATCTTTAGCCACTTGCCTATCTCAAAAAGCTGAGATATGGAATAAGCCCTCTTTAGAAGCTCCTTCCTTTCATAAATCTTTTCCTCAATGCCAGAAGCCAAAAGCCCTTCAACCTCCTCGTTAATTAAAAATTTAGTGTGAACAATTTATTTAAAGGTACTTTGGAGCATTTAAGATTTAAATACTTAGTTACAGCAAAATTAATAATTGGGGGATTTTTAATGCTAGGCGGGTACATGGGAAAAATTTTAAAAGTTGATTTAACTGCCGGAACATTAAGGACTGAATCGGTCTCCGAGGATGTTGCAAGAAAGTATTTGGGCGGCAAAGGATATGCTGTTTATATACTTTACCACTATTTGAAGGAATATGAGTCTAAAGGTATTTCACCATCTGATGTTAATCCTCTAGGTCCGGAAAACATTTTGATTTTTGCTACTGGTCCAGGGACTGGTGTGCCGGGATTCCCATGTTCTGGCAGATATCACGTTATGTCTCTGCGGTCTCCCTTAACTGGCTCTATTGGAAGCGCTAATTCTGGTGGAGAGTGGGGGCCTTTCCTGAAATTTTCAGGTTATGATATGATTGTTCTAGAGGGTGCGTCTGAGGAACCAGTTTACCTGTCAATTGTTAATGGCGTGGCTGAAATAAGAAGCGCGAGCGACCTTTGGGGTAAAAACGTTTTTGATACTTGCAGGATCTTGTCAAGAAGAATTGGGGGTAAAAATACAAGTGTTACATGCATTGGTCCTGCTGGCGAGAATCTTGTTCGTATGGCATGTATTGTGAACGATGAGCATAGGGCCGCAGGAAGAACAGGTTTAGGAGCAGTTATGGGTTCGAAGAAGCTTAAGGCCATAGTTGTCTCTGGCGAAGAGAAAGTTCCGTTAGCAGATCCAGATGGTTTTAGAGAAGTCTCAAGGCGATGCTTAGAAACCATGAGAAAGAATAGCGTGACTGGCGAGGGATTGCCAACATATGGAACATCAATTCTAATTAATGTTATCAATACTGCGGGCGGTTTACCATATAAAAACTGGCAGACTGGTGTAAATCCCTATGCTGATAAAATAAGTGGTGAAACACTCGCCGAGACGTATCTAATTAGTAGAAGAGCTTGCTGGGGATGCCCGATAGGATGCGGAAGAGTCACGAGCGTTTCCTCTGGACCGTTCCAAATTCTTGGAACGGAAGGGCCGGAATACGAGTCAATATGGGCCTTAGGAGGAACTACGGGAGTTAAGGATTTAGATGCCATAGTTAAGGCTAATCACTATTGCGATGAATTGGGCATGGACCCTATAAGCCTAGGTTCAACGATAGCAGCCGCTATGGAATTATATGAACGAGGGTATATACCTAAAGAAGACCTTCAAGGCTTAGACTTAAGATTTGAGAACTCTGCAGCCCTCGTTGAAGCAGTTTGGCGAACAGCATACAAAGTCGGCTTTGGCAAATATCTAGCTTTAGGGTCAAAGAAGTTATGTGAAATTTATAATCATCCGGAGCTTTCAATGAGCGTTAAGGGTCTTGAAATGCCAGCGTATGATCCAAGAGCAATTAAGGGCATAGGCTTAAACTATGCAACAGCGAATAGAGGAGGATGCCATGTAACTGGATACACTGTTTCAGCGGAGATTCTTGGAATACCTGAAAAAATAGATTCATTAACGCCTGAAGGTAAAGCTAGGTGGGCTAAATTATTCCAAGACTTTACTTGCGTTGTTAATTCAACTGTAAACTGTTTATTCTCAACATTTGCTCTTGGGGTCAAAGATTATACCGATTTGCTTTCAGCAGTTACAGGCTGGAGTTTAACTGAGAATGAGGTGCTAAGGATCGGAGAGAGAATATATAATCTTGAAAGAGTTATCATCAACAAATTTGGCTTTGATGGAAAAGATGACACCTTACCAAAGCGCCTTCTTGAAGAGCCTATGCCTGAAGGGCCGGCCAAAGGCCACGTCGTCGAGCTGGAAAAAATGAAAGAAGAATACTACAAACTTAGGGGTTGGGTTGACGGTAAACCATCAGCTGAAAAGATCAAGGAGCTGGAGATCGAGCTCTAAAATAACTGGGTAAATAACAATTTCCAACCATTTTATTTTTATCTTCCTATTTTATTATAGTTATATAGTATGTCAAACGTATCCATCAAGATTTTACTCTTCGCAACCTTAAGGAAAAAATATGGAAGCAAAGAAATAACTATTCAATGCGATGGAACCCTAAAAGGACTGATTGAAAGTGCCTCAAAAGTTTTAGGAGAAGAATTCTTAGACGACGTTTATGATAAAAGATCTGGAAGGGTGCGAGACGACTTAATATTTATGATTAATGGGAGAAATCTCAAAGACCTTAAGGGAAATATTGAATTAAGAGATCAAGATGTAATAGCTATCTTTCCACCATTAGCTGGAGGCTCCGCAAATTTAAGAGGAGTATATAATGAATAAAGACTGCCCAAAAACTTTACAGATTGAAGTAACGAATGAATGTAATTTCAATTGCCAGATGTGTATAAGACGCGTTTGGAATGCTAAACCCGAGAATTTAAATTTAGACCTATATAAGAAAATTGTTGAGGCAATATCTCAATGCTTAGATAAACTTATTCTATACGGGCTTGGAGAACCTCTTCTTAACCCAAACTTTTTGAACATGCTCAAAATTGCAAGGAGGAAATTGCCGAAAGACTGCGAGATATCTGTCAGCACAAATGGTTCTCTATTGAATCAAAAACTAGCTGAAAGAATATTAAGGATTGGAATAGACGATATTTCATTCTCCATAGACACCTCCGATTTAACAAAGCTTAAGTATATTAGAGAGGGCTCTGAACCAACGAAGCTTATTAAAAACTTTCGGTATTTAGCTAGAATGAAAAGACTTAATAGAGACTTATTTAAGTTAGGCATTGAAGCTGTTGTGATGAAAGATAATTTTATGGATCTTCCAAGTCTTGTTGTAGATGCGGCTAATGAAGGCGTTGACTATGTTCTCGTCTCTCATGTCGTGCCATACACAGAGAGAATATTTCAAAATGCGGTATACATCACTTTAAGCAGAAGATCTTTTGAGATAATTCAGTCAGCCTTAAATTATGGGCAAAAAATAATGCTTGAAGCAGTTTACGAAACGTTTGGTAGGGCTTATGGCATAAATATTGAATCTAGAGCATCTAATATTGTTAGGGGGTTCTGGAGTGAGGCTGAGAAAGATGGATACTGGATTAATCTTCCGCTTTTGTTTGAATCAATTGATAAGATTGCTGTGATCCATGATGTGGAAAGAATATTTATTTTAAGCCAAAAGTTAGCTCATGAATACGAAGTGGAGCTAAGGCTTCCAAACTTGTATCCGGATGCTAAGGATAGAAGCTGTCCATACGTTGATAAAGAAATTATGTTTGTTAGATCAGATGGTGCTGTTACACCGTGCATAGAATTTTCTTATAAACATCCCGTCTACATTAACTCGCATGTTAAAACTGTGAACCCAGTAATTCTTGGAGACTTAAATGAAGAAAACGTGGGAGATGTTTGGAACAAAGAAAACTACCTTGCTTTCAGAGAGATTAGAAGAAAAATGTCTGAAAATATCCCCTGGTGTGGCGATTGCTTATATTCTTCCTTAAGATGCTTTTTTGCCGAGACAAACAGCATTGATTGTTACGTAAATGAGCCTAGCTGTAGCGAATGCTTATACAGTGTAAAGATAGCTCAGTGTAACGTATAGGCTCTAAAATCGCTTTACTTAATTCTTTTATTACTCAAGTCATATATGAATGAAGCTGACTCTTCTTTTAATATTAGAAAATTAACTTTAGGTGGTGCGCTTGAACAATAAAGGTTTAATGTCTAGAGAAAACGCTGTTTTATTAATAATTGATGTTCAAGAGAAGCTTTTCCCGCTAATCTCAGACAAAGAAAACATTCTGCAGAATATACGTAAATTAATACGGTTTGCTGGAATAATTAGTATGCCAGTAATTTTAACGGAGCAGTATCCGAAGGGATTAGGTCCCACCATTCCTGAAGTTAAGGAATTGCTTCCCGAGGTTCAGCCAATTGAGAAAATGGAATTCAGTTGTTTTGGTTCAGAAAGATTTAGGGAGGTTCTTAAAAAATTAGGGGTAAAAACGCTAGTAATTGCTGGCATAGAGACTCATATATGTATCGTACAGACATCTATTGAAGGCGTTAATAACGGTTACGAAGTATGTGTGATCAGTGATGCATCTTCATCGAGAAATCCTGAGGATAGAAGAATAGCTTTTGAGAGAATGAGGCAAAGTGGCATTATTGTAGCCTCAACCGAGATGCTTATATACGAGCTTCTAAAGAAGGCTGGGACGCAAGAATTTAGAGATGCATTAAAGATAATAAGGTCTCCGTAAATTTAACTTCACTTTTCATGAGAAGGGTATAATAAATATATGTATGTTTAAATTATTTTTCCTTTTGAATGCCTAAATATTGTCTGGGGCTATATTAGAGATGGTTAAGGGTTTACTTAAGATAGTAATATACGTTATATCTACACTTCTACTTTTTTTAGGAGTAGTATTCATTATATCATTTAATCTTGGTCTCGCCTACTTTTTTGTTGGATTAACACTGACATCTATTGCGATAATGTTGCTATTTTTCAGTCGTGAAAGAAAGCAGGTGGAAATCAGGCAGACAATCTCGGTTGGTGGACCAATAAAAGTTAAAGAGGTTCGTTGTCCAGTTTGTGGAGCAGTTATGGACGTAACGAAAGTTAGGATCGTTGCCGGAAGGCCGGTAGTCACATGCAACTACTGTGGAAATAACTTTGAAATAACCGAGGAGCCACTATGGTAATCATTTATAATTACAAAGAAATGAAAAAATTCAATGCTTGCCTTCTATTAATCGCATTAATCTTAATCTTAGCCAAAAGCGTTATCCTAGCGTCAAGTAGTTCAGTTACGTATAGAATTGATAAAGAGTGGGTGCGAATATGGATAAACAGTGATGGATCAATCGACTTATTGTATAATATAAGTATTACGTATACATCCGGCTCTCCTGAAGGCATAGTCTTGTTAGGGATGCCCAAGAGAGACTTTGAAATTCAGTATGTTCGGGACTTTGAGAGCAACAAAACTCTTCAATATCGAGATGTTTCAAGCTCGAGCTTTTATGGCATTGAGATACAACTAGATAAACCAGTAATTTTAGGCAAACCGTATACCATAATCGCTTATGCTTTTGTGCCCGAAATGGTTCATAGAGATGAGTTGAACCCGGGAAATGTTGGATTAGAATTTTATCCATCAACATTTGATGGTGTGGAGAGTCCTATAAACGATATCAGGGTTGCAGTCTCTCTTCCAGAAGGAGTCAACGAGAATGAAATTAAATATTTAGCAGATAGAAAATTTGATAGCGTTTATAGGGATAATGGTTTACTTGTCGTCTATTGGGAAAAAAGTAACTGGCCAGCTACCGAAGAGTTTTGGGTCGGCGTTTCCTTCCCAGAAAAATATGTTAGCTTTGGCCAAAACGTATGGATCTATATATTAGTTGGCTTCTCTATAGCGCTCTTCATTTTTACTATAATAATTTTAATTTATTTTAGCGTTTTTAAAAAGGTTAAGTATGAGAAGCCTAGAATAGCCATAGAAGCGCTCGGTCCAGCGCGAGGATTAACAGCAGTTGAGGCTGCGGTTGTTTTAGACTTAAAGCCGTTAAAAGTCTTGTCGATGATACTTTTTGGACTGCTTCTAAAGAAGATTGTCACAATTTTATCAACTGACCCAATGATTAAACTTAATGTGGTTGAAGATTCTAGCGCTGAACCCAAAAACCTCAGATATTATGAAATTGATTTCCTAAGAGCTGTAAAATCTGATGGAATTTTAGATGAAAATTTGCTTGCAAGAACTTACCTAAACCTTAGAGATGCTGTAAACCTTAAAATAAGGGGTTTCTCGAGAATAGACACAGTAAACTATTATAAGACTATTGTGGATGAAGCATGGCGGCAGGTTACAGAAGCTGGAACACCTGAGCTTAAATGCGACGCTCTAGAAAGAAATATGGAGTGGCTCTTGGTGGATGAGCGTTTTGAAGATAGATTGAAGGTTGCGTTTCCGCCCGACTTGATCATCTATCCAAGACCAGATTGGTGGTGGTATTGGCACTGGCCGCGTCCACCAACTCAGAAGGGTGGAGGCGAGATTAAACCCACCCCCATACCTGGCCAAGACTTTGCGAATAACATAGTGCTGGCCCTACAGAAAGCGGCGAATAACATTGTCTTAAACGTTCAGGAGATTTCAAACCGTATTACACCTGCTCAGATGGCTTCCGCCAGGCAAAGACCACTGAGATACCCTAACTGTGTCTGTGCTTGCGCAAACTGTGCGTGTGCGTGTGCATGTGTAAGTTGCGCGTGTGCATGTGCTCATGGAGGTGCCAGATAAATGGTTCAAATCGACTTTAAGAAGATAATTCCAAGAGGATTTAAGCTACCGCTCTTCCATTTAAGGGTTCGTAATGAAATTCATGGGACCTTACGCCTTCACTTAAGGCTCGAAAAAGATGGGAGCGGTGTCTTGATCATAAATGCATCTAGAGTTATATTTCTAAATAAAACTGCGGCTGAATATGTTGCCTTATTCCTTAAAGGCTTTGACGAAGATAAAGTAGTAAGGAAAATGGTTAGCCACTATAATATCGATGAGGAGACAGTTCGGAAAGACTACAGGGAGGTTCTTTATGTAATAAATACTTTTGTTAATACCCCAGACGTATGTCCAATCTCCTATTTGGGTGTTGAAAAGATGGAGCCTTTCCAGAGAGAACTCAGCGCACCGTACCGTATGGATTTGGCTATAACTTATAGGTGTAATAATAGGTGCATGCATTGCTACATTGGAGGCCCCAAAGAAACAAGAGAGCTAACAACTAATCAGTGGTTTAAAATTATGAATAAAATTTTCGATCTTGGTATTCCACATGTAGTGTTTACTGGCGGTGAACCAACATTAAGGGATGACTTACCCGATCTCATCGCTTACGCTGAGAAACTGGGGCTTGTGTGCGGTTTGGTGACAAACGGTCGAAAGCTAAAAGATAAAATTTACCTCCAATATTTAGTCGACGCGGGCTTAGACCACATTCAAATAACGCTTGAATCGCATAATCAAGAAATTCATGACAAAATAACAGGTGTGGTTGGAAGCTGGGAGGAGACCGTTCAAGGGTTAAAGAATGCTATAGAATCCCCCATATATACTCTAACGAATACGACTCTAAACAAGCATAATATTAGCAATATAATTGAGACGATAGATTTTTTGAGCAGTCTTGGACTTAAGCAATTTGCGTGCAACGGCCTTATATATTCTGGGAAGGCAACTGAACCGGAAACATTTAGAGAATTCGCTATTGAGGAATCCGTACTTGAATCCCTACTAGCTAATATTAAGGGTCATGCTAAGGAACTAAATATGGAGTTTACATGGTATACTCCAACAGAATACTGCATTCTAAATCCGTTAAAGCTCGATTTGGGTATAAAAACATGTAGCGCATGCCGTATAAGTATGTGTATAGAACCAGACGGAACGGTCATACCCTGTCAAAGTTATTTCACGCCACTTGGTAACATACTAAAAGACGATTGGAGTAAGATTTGGCATCATCCGTTATGCGTAGAAATTAGATCAAGAAAGTATGTCCCAGAAAAATGCTATGGTTGCTCTTTGCTAAATATTTGTGGCGGTGGGTGTCCTCTAAAAATTAAATATGAAACTTATATTTGCGGCAGCATACCTTAAGATAGATTAGCACTTAGGTTATATTGAACGCGTTACTAAAAATATTTACATATGCAATGTGATGTGACAAAAATAGCAAACTTATTTGGGATTTTTAGACAATTTTTTCTTCCGAGTTCTTAGTATAATTCTCCCTATCTACTCTTAGACTTTTAAAACGCAATTACATCATCTAGAATTATTATTGTTGTTGCATCAACAGAGGTTTTTATGTCATGCTCCTTAACTACTGTCGGCTCGATTCCCCCCGATCATAAATACCTACAATGTTACTGGCGAAAACATCTACACCTAAAAATTGTCCATCAGACTTTTCATGTTCAGCTTTCAAGCTAGCGATTATCTCAATCGGTTCTAGGCCAGCATTCCTAGCTGAGAACAGCTAGGGTTCTAGGTATTGATTCAATAGCTTCAGCAAGTCCTTCAATTGCAAGTTGCTCCCTACCGCCAACCTTGAGCGCGTATTCCCTTAGTTCTTTCGCAATATTAGCTTCTCTGCTCCTCCGCCAGCCACTACCTCGCTTTTTCTGGTAACATCAGATGCTAATCTTTAAATAAAAGTCTTCGAACTTGAAAAAATAGAGTTTTTTTATCTTTATCGTATAAAGTTTATTTTTGGCTTAAAAGCAAGATAGCTTGTGCAAGATCCCCTTTTGTTTGCTCGAGTGCTGTTCTAGCTTCCTCTAGGCTTACATTCGCCTGTTGCGCAACCAAGAGAACATCTTCATCCGGGATTGCAATCTTCTTTTCAAAATGTTTCTCCGATATTCTCCCACCTGATATCTGGAATATTCTCTGCCCTTGAACTTCTAAAACCGCAACCTCTGGCCCCTCAATTATTATCTCCTTGTCTTTTGCTTTTAATATTACCTCATCAACTTCAATGGGGGTCATGCTTAAACCCATGCGTTGCATCATTCTTTTGGCTTCTCGAGGGCTAATTCTGCGCATTGTGCAAGCCTCACTATAAAAAGGTTTGTTTTTCCCTTTTTATTTTTCGCTTCTTCCCCTGCGGACTTTAACTGCGACTCCTCTTTTAAAAAATTTCATTTCGGTTCCCGAAAGTATTGCTCTGCCAACTGCTACAACCTCATCACGACAATTTACAACTATAACCTCCTCACCTGGACGAATTTCTTCATCCGAATCTACTACGTGCTTGGCGAAAACGTCACCTCCCCTCTCAACAAAAGATACGGCTGCAGCATTAACTTTAACCCATAAACGTTTAGGTTCCATAAATGAAAGGACTCTTTTTGCCCCCTCTATAGTTAACTTAAATAGCCCGGTTGTGGGATTTAATGTTGCTAAGAGATTTCCCTCTAAGTAAATATATTTTATTCTTCCAGTTCTCCTAGAGAAAACTATTTCAACGTTATCTGGGAAAAGTCTCTTACCCACATTTTTACCGAACTGGTAATCGGCTATCTTCCTTATCCTCTCTAAAACAAACTCTCTTCCAAACATCAGCTCTTCTTCCGGAAATTAGAGCATAATAAATGATCTACTAAAACACTCGTATATAAAAAGCGAAGTTGCAATATAGTAGCACTAATATTTAAGTCGATAAAATTACAAAATAATACTTAGCATATAGGTGCAATTAAATTGCAATGCGAGGTTTGTGGACGAGAAATAATTGGAAAACCACACAGAGTAATTATTGAAGGAGCTAAAATGGTTACATGCGGAGAATGTGCGAGACTTGGTTCAGATTACTGGATACCTGAAAAGAAGACTTTACAAGAAATTAAACCCTCTCTGAGGAAAACGGTAAAATCTGTGGCAGATATTCGTAGGGAAAGTCATGGCGGCAGTTTTTCAAGATCAATCCCTTCAGAGGGATTTGAAATTACTGAGGGTTTTGGTCTAATAGTTAAGAAGGCTAGGGAAAAGTTAGGCTTAACACCTGAGGATCTAGGTAAAAAGATTGGTGAAAAAGAGTCCGTTATAAAAAAGATCGAGAGCGAAAAAATGGTACCAGATTTTAGATTAGCGACCAAGCTTGAACGCGCATTAAGGATAAAGCTATTAACTAAGCCGTCTGAACCGGAATTAGATAAACCAGTTAGCGTGATAGAGCGCGAAAAAACAGTTACCATAGGTGAAATAGTTAACTTGAGGAGCGGCAAGAGGAGGAGACTTAAAGACGAGGGCGATAATAGTATATCGTAGGGACCCGTTTGAAAAATCCAGTACGGATGAACTTAGAAGTTTAGCTGAAGCAGCCGGATACGAGATTGTTGGTGCATTTGAGCAGGTTAGGCATCCGCATCCCAAATATCATATAGGTCCTGGAAAAGCAAAGGAGCTAGCGCAAATGGTTAAGGAGCTTAAAGCCGAGCGAGTAATTTTCGGCAATGAACTGAAGGTCGTCCAAATATACAATCTGGCGAAGATAACTGGTATAGAGGTTATCGATCGCCTTCAGCTTATACTTGAGATATTCGTTAAAAGAGCTTCAACTAGAGAAGCTAAACTACAAATTGAGCTGGCAAGACTGCAGTATGAGCTCGCTAATGCTAGAGAGAAAGTTAGGCTTGCTAAGCTGGGGGAACAGCCTGGCTTTCATGGATTAGGAAAATATGAGGCTGATGTTTACTATGAAACTGTTAAGAGGCAGGTTCATAAGATCCAGGAGAAGATTAGAGAAATCAGGAGGACAAGAGAGATACATCGTACCCGCAGGACTGAACTAGGTTTCCCAATGGTTTCATTAGCTGGATATACGAACTCTGGAAAGAGCACGTTGTTTAATGCGTTAACAAGAGAGAATGTCCAAGTTAATTCGGGAGTCTTTACAACTCTTTCAACAACGACGAGATCCATAGAAATTTTCGGCGAAAAAATACTTATAACTGATACTGTTGGATTTATAGAACGTTTGCCCATAACTTTAATAGAAGCCTTTCGCTCAACGCTTGAAGAGACTATTTTTTCAAATTTAATTCTCCTAGTTGTTGATGTAAGTGAGCCGCTTGATATAATCTTAAAGAAACTTTCAGTTTCTCTTGAAATCATTCGAGAAATAGGGGCTGCAGGAATACCGTTATTAGTTGCGCTAAATAAAATGGATTTGCTTTCTTCTGAAAAACTGCAGGAAAAAATCGATCAATTGAGAAAGATTTACGACTTAAAATTTATTCCAATATCATCTCTTTATGGAATTAATCTAGATTTACTTAAGGAGCATATAGCAAGAATTTTAAAGAGATACATCGACTCATCTTTTATCTTGCCGATTAGCCAAGAATCCCTCTCTCTTCTCTCATGGATATTTGGAAATGCAAATGTACATAAGGTCGCGTATTGCGATAACTTTTTAAATGTGCATCTGAGTGCCCCACCAGATCTAATGGACAAAATTAGGAGTCGCGTCGAGGAGTTAGGTGGCTCATTTGGGTAGTTTTGATATGTGGAAAGTTTTTATTCTCAGGCTTGGACATAGGCCAGAGAGAGATAAGCGTATCACAACGCATGTTTTTCTAGTAGCCAGAGCTTTTGGTGCTCATGGAGCGTTCTATAGTGGTCAGAGAGATGAGACGGTTGAGGCGAGTGTTAGAAAGGTTGTTGATTCGTGGGGTGGAACATTTAGTGTTGAGTATATCGAAGACTGGATTAAGAAGATAAAAGAGTGGCAAAAGAATTGTGGCGAAGTTATACACTTGACAATGTATGGTCTGCCACTATGTGAGGTAATTCATACGATAAGGAAATCTAATAAGGATAAGCTTGTAGTCGTTGGTGGGGTGAAGGTTCCGAAGATAGTTTATGAGCTCGCCGACTGGAATATCTCAATTACATCTCAACCTCACTCGGAAGTTGGTGCGCTAAGCGTTTTTTTGCATGAACTGTACATGGGTCTAGAATTAACAAGAGAGTTTGAGAAAGCTAAGTTCAAGATCATCCCCCAGGCTAAAGGCAAAAAAGTAATAAGAATTTAGATGGAAAAATATTTATTTGGTTGTGGTTCCGATTAATTTAAGTTCTATAAATATAAATAATATATTGTTGAGTGATGCAGAGTATGCCTATAACTACTCAAGACGTATTAACTAAGGTTGCAAGAATAATCGGCGGTGAAGAAGCCGTTAAAATAGTTGAAGTCCTCAGTCAAACCGATGAGATGACTGAGGAAGATATAGTGTCAAAGACTGGAATTAAACTTAATGACGCACGGAAAATTCTATATAAACTTTATGAACATTCTATAGTCGGCCTAAGGAGAACTAGAGATAAAGATACTGGCTGGTTTATTTTTTATTGGAGAATACAAACTGATCAGATCGAGGGTTTTATAATAAGTCAGAAGAAACGTGTACTTGAAAAGCTTGAGATGAGACTTGAGTATGAAAAGAACCATGACTTTTACTATTGCAATACTCCTGGATGTAAACGTATGACGTTTGAAGAAGCAACAGAGTACATATTTAGATGCCCTGTATGCAGTAAACCGCTAACCCACTATGATAACAGTAGAATAATTGAAGCTCTCTCTAAGAAAATTGAACGAATTAAAAGTGAACTAAATGAGTAAGCAAATTCCCTCCCCGGAAGAGGCTCTGGAGATCCTTAAGAAGGCTGGTTGTTCCAGTGATGTTATAAAACATTGTGAAGCAGTTGCTAGACTAGCGGTACAAATAGCCAATGAATGTTTAGGCAATGGCGTGCCAGTTAATGTTCAACTAGTTTTAGTTGGTGCACTTTTGCATGATATAGGTAGGTCTAGAACCCACTCTGTTCATCACGCCATTATCGGTGCTGAGATAGCCAGATCATTGGGGCTGCCTGAGCAAATTACAGCGATCATAGAGCGGCATGTCGGAGGAGGAATAACGTTAGAAGAGGCAATTAAGCTCGGCTGGCCAAATAAAAGTTATACGCCGGAAACTATAGAGGAGAAGATTGTTTCTTACGCCGACAAATTAATTGAGGGATCAAGAGTCATTTCAATTGAAGAAACCATAGAGCGCTTTAGGAGAGAATTAGGCATAAATCATCCAGCAATTGAAAGAATTAGACGCCTCCACGATGAAATCTCAGCATTTCGTAAAAGTTCATAGATTATTTTGTGCGTTTTATTAAGTGGAAAATCAAAAAGCCTAAATAATAACTTAAAAATCTTTCTTTAGAGAGGATCGAGATTATGGCTGCCTTTGAGATAAGGTCTAGAATGCTCGTGAAAGATGTTATGACAAGCCCAGTTGTAACGGTTGATGAAAACTCAAGCGCTGATGAAGCAGCTAGGCTGATGAGGGATAATAATATCGGTTGCGTAATTGTAAGTACGAGAGATGGAAAGCCAATAGGTATGATAACAGAGAGAGATCTTGTCATAAGAGTTGTTGCAGAAAATATTCAACCAAATAGAGTCATGGCAAAAGATATAATGAGCGCTCCGCTAATAACAATAAATGCTGATAAAACGATAAGCGAAGCGGCCAGAGAGATGAACCGCCATAACATACGGAGGTTAGCGGTTATGTATAAGGGTCAGCTGGTCGGCATTATATCAAGTAAGGATATATTATCAGTAACCCCTGAGCTTATAGAGATAATTCAAGAAAGGGCGAAGATAGCTGCTGGAGAGGAAATTGAGGAGAGCCTACCTTTAGCCGGCTATTGTGATAACTGTGGAGCTTGGTCTGATAATCTCCGTGAGACTGATGGAAACTACCTTTGCGAAGACTGTTACGCGGAGATAACACGTGCAGAATATTGATGAAAATTTTGCATGATAGTACACTTTTATCTATTATCTGTTTTTATAATAGTATTCAAGTTGTAAATACAGGCGAAAATAATCTTGTCAGTCGATTTAGTCCTCAAGAATTCGAAAATATACGTTTTTAATAGGATTATCGAGGCTGGACTAGCAATTGACGGTGAAAGAATTGTCAGAATTGCCAAGGAGACTAATCTTCCCAGAGCGTCAGAAAAAATGGATTTAAATGGTATGCTGGTTCTTCCGGGATTTATAGATGTGCACGTTCATTTGAGGGATCAAGAGTTATCTTATAAAGAGGATTTTTACTCTGGTACATGCGCGGCTGCTAATGGCGGCGTAACGCTTGTTATGGATATGCCGAATAACAAACCGATAACAATGGATCCTTTAACATTGAAGGAGCGAATGAAAACGGCCTCTAGAAAGATTATTGTCAACGTAGCATTCTACTCGGCTTTTCCAAAGGACGTTCGTGAGATAGGAAAAATAGTCCAGACAGGTGCAAGAGCATTTAAAATATTCTTATCTCATAAGGTTGGAGGACTAGATCCTAGTGATGAGGGCTCGATGTTAGGTGCATTTAGAGAGGCGGCGAAAACAGGTGTTCCAATCGCAGTCCACGCTGAAGACGGCGCATTTTTAAAAGAGAAGATTAAGGAATTGAGATTAAAAGGAAGGGAAGATTCAGACGCTTACTCAGAAGCTCATTCTCCTGATGCGGAGATTAGGGGAATTAAGCGTGCTATTATGTTAATGAAAGAGTCGTATGCTCGTATGCATATTTGTCACGTCAGCACCGCGGATGGAATAAAGATGATAGTAAAAGCCAAAAATAGTGGTTTACCAATCTCGTGCGAAGTCACGCCCCACCATCTTCTCCTTTCGAATCAGCATGCAAGTAAGTTTGGCAGTATAGCGCTAACTAATCCACCACTCAGATCTTCTGACAACGTATCATATTTACAATGGGCTTTAAAAAATGGCTTAATTGATATTGTAGCATCCGATCATGCGCCTCACGAGTTAAAAGAGAAAGAGGGCGCCTCAATATGGGATGTCTCAACTGGTATTGCAG
This sequence comes from Bathyarchaeia archaeon, assembly GCA_038859955.1. Classification (GTDB taxonomy): domain Archaea; phylum Thermoproteota; class Bathyarchaeia; order Bathyarchaeales; family DTEX01; genus DTEX01. Next base: position 46,664 of record JAWCEH010000007.1, read on the forward strand.
GCCTCGAAAGTATGCTCCCATTACTACTAACGATGATTAATGAAGGGCGTCTTTCAATTGAAACTCTTATTAGAGTACTTGCCGAAAACCCGGCTAAAATATTTGGTTTCAAAGAAAGGGGTTGCATTGTGGAGGGAGCGTACGCGGATTTAGTTGTTGTTAATATGAAAAAGGAGTGGACTATAGATCCAACAGCATTTTATTCCAAAGCTAAATTTTCGCCGTTTGATGGATGTCGTGTGAAAGGAAAGCCAATGAAAACATTTGTGAACGGTGTTCTAGTTATGGATGAGAGTGAAATAATCGCTAAACCCGGAAGCGGAAAGATCATTAGATAGCGAGTTTTATATATGAAGTTGCTACTAAAAATGGGTTTGAAATGGAATTTGTTGTCGATGGAATGCTAGGCAAGATAGCTAGATGGTTAAGAATGCTAGGCTACGATACAAAGTATTGTAATAATATGAGTGACGACGAAATCTTAAAGGTGGCCTTTAAGGAGAAACGAATTATACTTACTAGAGACTATCAATTTTTCAGAAAGGCCAATTTTCATGGTGTTAGAGCAATTTTTATAGAGGGAAAGACTCACATTGAAAAGCTTGCCGATCTATCAAGGCAGCTTAATATCGATTTAGAAATAAACATTGATAAGTCGCGTTGCCCGAAGTGTAATGCCAGAATAATGCCAATTAGTAAAGAAGAGGTTAAAGCTAAGATTCCAGCTTCGACTTTTAAAATCTACGATGAATTCTGGATTTGCACTGATTGTGGACAGGTTTACTGGAAAGGAAGTCACTGGAAAAAAATAAATAATGCCTTAAATCAAGCCAGGCAAATTATTTCTGAAAAAACTAAGTTATCTCCACAATACTCTGGTTAATAAATTTTATCTCTCCTATTTTTCGGGTCTTCAAGGCCTTGTTTAAGTTAATTATTCTTTCAAAAGCATTAGGGGGTGATAATAAAGGGCATATAATTACGTCGCTACATGGTTTTATGCTTGATATTATCTCTGCTATTATTGAATAATGCACTTTTGCTCCTAAACCATACTTCTCCCTTATATTTTTATAAATCTCTTTCACATGGGGGCAGTTCTTATAGAATTTTTCAACTGGGCAGGTATAGTACTTAAATTCTTGAACTATTTTACTATCCAATAGTCTTCTTTTGCATATATTAAGAGTCACTTTCTTTCTGACTTTTTTCTCACTAACTTTATGATCAGCATAATCGAAAAGAATTCTACTAATATTGGAGGATGTTCTTTCATCAAAAATTATCTCCTCTCTAATTACACGATTGATATGCGGACCATACTCACCTATCCATAAACCATAGCATTCGCCATGTCTAACCGGGCGAATCATAAAACCCCACGATCTTTGAGACGTCCTCTCAAGCAACCATTCCGCGTCATCAAGCAAATTCCCATAACCCCTGAAATCTTGGAAAAAAGATGTGCCGAAATCTCTATCGAAGAGAATGATAACGCTACTAAGTTTTAATTTTTCTTCCCTAAACAACTTTGATCCCAAAAGTGAAAGTAAACACATCGTATTAAATTTTGCGCAAGAGCATTTTAGTACATAAGGTTTCAGTAAAATTTATATTTCATTTTAGTGTTTTAGAGATGCATCAAATGCGTGGAGGATTATTTATTGTTACTTAAGAACCTAGTTTTTGAGTATTCAACTATAGAGATAAATGAAGAACCAATGTATATCTGGGGGGCGATTGATTGGCTATAGCAACAGAGTATAAATCGGCAAATATGGAAGTTGAAAGAAAAATTCAAATAGGGCCTCCCAAGCTCACACGATTCGAGAAGGCTAGGATTTGCGGAGCGAGAGCTCTACAGATCGCGATGGGTGCACCGGTTTTGATAGAAATTACAAAAGACCTAAAAAATCCGATAGATATCGCGCTTGAGGAATTAAAACGCGGTATTCTGCCAATAACGATACGAAGAACCCTTCCAGATGGAACATACCAGGATATACCGCTAAAATGGCTTCTGTAATACGTTTATTGCTTGACATTTTTATTAGTCAAGCATGGTAGCATAGTGCAGTGATGCACTAAACTATAGAGAATAAATTATTAAACCGAAAATCATTTAATCTCATATTATATTTCTGTTCGGTATATTCCAACTAATGGATTGCCAGCTTCCCCAGCTTCGCGCGGCCGAAGACCGCACTAAAACTGGGGACGGAGCGCGGTTTAACTTCCAAGTTCGGAATGGGTTTGGGTGGTTCCCGCGCCCTTTGGCCGGCAATCCAAGCAAATTTAAGATTAACTCGTATTTTTAACTTTTTCGCTCAAATCTTTGGATAAGATATATAAGCGTGAATTTTCCCTAAAGTTTTTAGGTTAGGGGCTGTAGTCTAGCAGCAGCCACACTTCTCGTGGGCTGCTAGAACGGCATGACGACTGCCTAAGCGGCTCAAATAGCCGAAGGCCGCTAAGGGCTCCAGAACAATGTATTAACGGGTTTGCGGACCTAAGTGGGATGAAGAGGTTCTGGAGCGTGAAGAAACCCGTAGGAACAGGAGCGCTAAAATGAAGTCCTGTTCCGGGGAAAGGTCGCCGGTTCAAATCCGGCCAGCCCCACCACTCTTGGGTTCCTGTTCCTTCCTTTTGGTTTACTTTATAGTAGTTCAAGCTAATTATTGCGAGAGAAAGAGTTTAGTTAATTTTTCACTTGAAAAATCTCTTCTACTGGGTAAAAAAGTGACCAAATTTTTAGCCATGTTACTTCAAACTTTGATAGTCTTCATTCTTACAGTCTATTTTTAGATGACTTATTAGATTAAAATCCGCAAAACGTTGAATGTATTCGCATATCTTAAAATATATATACCTCTTTTCGCTTTAACTTTCATTCCGTCCAGATCCTTTGGTGAAAATACTTGCCGAAGATTAAAGTTGGCTTGATAGGTGTGGGAAACTGCGCTTCAGCTCTTGTTCAAGGTATATATCACTATGCAAGTGGAGGTAATAATTTAGGTTTAAAGTATCCTGAATTAGGTGGTTTTCGCCCAGAAGATATAGAATTTGTCTGCGCCTTCGATATAGCTAAAAATAAAGTTGGGAGAGACCTGTCTGAAGCTATCTTCGCATATCCGAATAATATGCCGAAATTTGCTCATGTTCCAAGGCTTGGTGTTAATGTTTTTAAAGGTCCGGTCATGGATGGACTTAATGAATACGCAAGAAAAATCTTGGAGATTGATCCCTCAAGCGAGGTCAACGTCGCCGAGAATCTTAAGAAGAGCGGGGCCGAGATGGTTGTTAATCTTTTACCAGGTGGAGCCCAAAAAGCCTCGGCTTGGTATGCTAATGAAGCCTTGAAAGCTGGGTGTGCCTTTATTAATGCAACGCCAACAATAATAGCAAGCGATCTAGAGTATGCGGAGCGATTCCGTAAGGCAAATCTACCAATAGTTGGAGATGACCTTATGGATCAAGTTGGAGCAACATTTCTGCATAAAGTTATTCTTGAAGCACTATACAAAAGGGGTGTTCAAATTTCAGAGACATATCAGCTGGACGTTGGTGGAGGAACAGAGTCGGCGGATATTGAACGTGCTTGGGGAACGAAACGTATGATTAAAACAAAAACCGTTGAATCTACTTTACCCTATAAGGCATCAGTTGTCGCTGGTTCTACAGACTTTGTAGAATTCTTGGGAAATAGACGAGATAGCTATATGTGGATTTCTGGAATATATTTCGGTAACACAAAATTTGAGATTGAAATTAGATTAAACACTCTTGATGCACCTAATTCGGGATCGATACTGCTAGATGTAATACGCGGAGTTAAAATAGCAAGAGATAGGGGAGAAGCCGGTCATATTCTTCCAATATCTGCTTACGCATTTAAGCATCCAGCCAAAATCTTACCTCTCCATGAGGCGGAAAAATTATTTGAAGAATACATTTGGAGAAAATAATTTCTCTATCCTCTCAATTTTATCCTTAAATATCCTATTTGTTCTTAAAGATGTTGGGGAAGAGAGCTGTATACTCAACCGCTAAAAAGGCAGCAAAAACTTTGCGTAGCAATACCAGCATCAATAGTTTCAGATGTTCCACATCTTAGGGAAAAAACATTTAAGGTTGGTTTAATAGGCCGTGCTTTAGCTATTTTCCGTGTCGATGAAATCTTAATCTATCCCGATACCCCAAACATCGACCAAAGCCGCGATTTAAAGTTTATATCCACAATTCTCTCTTACATGGAGACACCGCAATATCTTAGAAAGAGATTGTTCAAGATCATGCCTGAGCTTCGTTATGTTGGAATATTACCACCTCTTAGGACTCCCCACCATCCAACGCGAAATAGAAAGAAAGATTTAAAGATTGGCGAGTTTAGGGAGGGAGTTGTAGTTGCCAAGAATAAACGTGGGATACTTGTAGATATAGGTGTTGAACAACCAATACTTATTCTAGAAGCAAATGTACCATCAAAGACGCGTGTAACAGTTAAAATTATTGATAATTGTGACAATCCTAGAGCCATCTTAGCAAATCTAAATGAAATTCCATTGTACTGGGGGTATAAAGTGATTCTCTATAAAAATCCATTTGGACGCATGATCAAGAATGAATCCTTCGATCTTGTCATCGCTACTTCTAGGCGCGGAGAGCCATTTATGAACGTTAAAGATGCAATTCTGAGTAGATGGAGAATAGCGAAAAGAGTATTAATTGCGTTTGGATCACCGACACAAGGGCTTCAGGAAATCGTTAGACAGGAGGGTTTAGAGCTAAGCGACTTAGCAGACTTCATAGTTAATACAATTCCAAAGCAGGCTACTGAAACCGTGAGAACTGAAGAAGCATTATATGCAACTCTTGCTATACTCAATTTGCTAACTGAAGCATAAACTAAAAATTCATGTTCCAATAATTATGCAACTGCTTACTTTCTTTAAAGTTGCTATTGCTGAAAGAGCTGCTATAAAACTAGTTCTTGGATTATTTGGAAAGGGTTTATTTACGGTTCTCGTGTAAAATTCTCCGAACTCGCCTTTTACGTGAATTTCATGAATAATATTTTTTACATTTGGGTCAACTATTATCTTAACTCGAGTTTTATCTGGTCCTATGCCAGCCAAACTCAGCGATGCAGCCACATTAACATTCTGGGGAAATAATTTAACAGCCTCTCGAGCTGGCCCCTCATATAAAATAAGAGGCTCTCTAAGCGAGGAAAGGTCAATCTTACTCCTCTCAATATATGGCGCTCCTTTAAAGCTTATTGGGGGTTTTCGAGTTGCGAGTGTAACTTCCTCTATTTGCCCTATCGCTGCTGACTTAATATTATCTAAACCGACAATAGCACCTGAAGGCACGTAAACTTTTTTCTCATTTTTACTAGCGGCTTCCATTATATTAGCTAATAACGCGTCATCAATTAATGCACCTGCACTCATTATCATTAAATCCTTTTTACTATTCAAAATTTTAACGGCATATTGTTTTACTGCTTCTTGCGAAGCTGCTTCAATAATTATTTGGATGTCTTCTTTCATAAGCATTTCATTTATATTTTCAGCAATAATAGGCTTGTAGTTGAGTTTAAGGGCCAGGTTCTCGGCTCGTTCGCGGATAATATCGTAAATAATCACCAGTTTCACATTTCCTGCTATTCCACGGTCTATTGCTTCAGCTATAACTGTACCAATTGCTCCGCAACCTATCAATCCAGCGCCTATTACCGTATAGGTCAGCCTCATTAGTGTAAACTCATCAAAGTGATAAGTGAATGGCCCCTTAAATAAGACTTTTGCTTAAAGATAAGAAATATAAGATAGCAAATTTAAATTAGCATTAAATTTATAGGAATACTAATTCCCGTAAAGCTGCATGAAAAAAGAGGGATCGCTTAATGGAATGGCTTTATATAACCCCCGCGGCTGGTATAATTGCTGTAGGATTAGCTGGTTATCTGTATAAATACATAGTAGGTCAAGAAAGTGGAACTGAAAGAATGAGGGAGATTGCTGATGCCATTAAGGAAGGAGCAAAGGCATACCTTAGAAGGCAAAATACTACACTTTTTGCTTTTGTACTAGCGATGGCCTTTATTATTGGCACGCTTTACGCCTTATTTCATAAAGATGCATTTTTTGGGGCAAGCATGGGGATAGCATATATCTTTGGCTCTTTATGCACAACGGTCGCTGCATATATTGGAATGATAGCCGCTGTTGAGGCAAATGTTAGAACAGCTAATGGCGCCAAGCAAGGGTTAAAGAGGGCTTTTCCAATAGCATTTTACGGCGGCGCGATTATGGGCTTATCTATTGTTGGTTTAGCGCTTCTAGGTATAAGTTTACTTTTCTACATTTACAAGTTTGTTTTAGGATTTGGCGATGAAGTTGCATCAAATATAGTTTTAGGCTTTAGTTTTGGAGCAAGTGCTTTAGCGCTCTTCGCAAAGGCTGGAGGGGGAATATATACTAAGACAGCCGATATTAGCGCAGATCTAGTTGGCAAAGTTGAGCTTGGGATACCGGAAGATGACCCGCGTAACCCCGCTGTGATCGCTGATAATGTTGGTGACAATGTTGGAGACGTCGCGGGAATGGGCGCTGACTTAACAGACTCTTACATAGCAAGTATCGCAGCTGCTATGCTTATTGGCGCAGAAAAAGGTGAGAGCGTATTAACGGCGCTACCGCTTACAATAGCAGCTATCGGACTATTTGCTTCAATAATAGGTGCCTTAATTGTGAAGTTAAGTATAAAAGGAAATCCCGGAGCAGCTCTTAACAGAGGTTCATTTTCAACATGGATTATATTTAGTTTCTTTCTCCTAATCGTTACATATTTCTCGGGTTTAGGTGGAAACAGATGGCTTGGGATCTTCCTCCCAACTGCTGCTGGGTTAATTGCAGGAGTAATAATTGGTCTCACTTCTGATTATTTTACATCCATAGATCGGATGCCTGCAAAGAAGGTTGCTCAAGCATCTACAACGGGTGCTGCAATAAACATATTAACTGGCTTTTCTTACGGAATAATCAGCATAGTGCCACCAGTAATTGGCATTTGTGCCGCAACATTAGCTGCGTGGTATCTATCAACGATGTTTGGAATTGACCCATTTTATGGAATTGCAATATCAGCCGTGGGAATGCTTGCGACTGTAGGAATGACCATATCCGCAGACGCGTATGGACCTGTATCTGATAATGCAAAGGGCATCGCCGAGCAATCTGGCTTAGGTGAGGAGGTTATTGAGATTGCTGATAGACTTGATGCCGCAGGCAACACTACAAAGGCGATCACAAAAGGCTTTGCTATAGGCGCCGCTGCATTAACAGTTCTTGCTCTTTTTGCGGCGTACGCTCACTTAGTTGATATAGAAATATTGGATTTAATGAAGCCAGAAGTGGTTGCCGGAGTTTTTATCGGAGGCATGATGCCGCCCCTGCTCTCAGCTTTGCTAATTTTAGCGGTTGGAAGAAATGCTGAGAGAATGATTGAAGAAATAAGGCGTCAATTCAGAGAGATTCCGGGATTAATGGAAGGAAAGACAAAACCTGATTATGCTAAATGTGTAGATATAGCCACAAAAGGCGCTATTAAAGAGCTTATGCTACCATGCTCAATAGCGATAGTAGCCCCAATACTAACAATAATATTCCTGAAGGAGGAAGCGCTTGCGGGGTTCCTAGCTGGAAGTATCATCACGGGGATAATCTTTGCTCTCTTCATGGCTAACTCTGGCGGACTGTGGGACAACGCTAAAAAATATATTGAATCTGGGATTTACGGTGGAAAAGGCTCAGACGCTCATAAGGCTGCGATTATAGGCGATACGGTTGGTGATCCATTCAAGGATACTGCTGGACCATCGTTAAATACAATGATTACTGTAATGTCGCTAGTAGCCGAAGTTTTCGCCCCAATTTTAATTATACTTGCTAAACTATAGAGGCAAAGAAAAATTTAACATTAATCAAAGAACTGAGGTTTTTAACTTTAACCGAGTCGATATACTATTAATTATGATATGATAAAATTATATATAATTATAAGTTAATATGGCAAGGTTTAAGTCGGCATTAATTTAAAAAATTATGCGGTGATGAATTTGAAATCTTTGCTTAGACCAAAAATATCTTTAAATGGATTTTGGAGCTTCAAAATTGATAGGGATCTTATCGGTGATAAAGAGGGTTGGTTTCAGGGCTTTAAATCAAGAGATTTAATTTATGTTCCTTCGTCATGGAATGAACAAAATCCGGAATGGGATCAGTTCAGTGGTGTAGCATGGTATCAGAAAGATTTCTATATTAAAAGAGACGAAAATGAAAAGTTAGCGTGGATAATATTTGAGGGAGCTGGGTATAAAACAAAGGCGTGGATTAATGGCGAGCTTTTAGGTGAACATGAGGGTTCGTTTACATCATTTAAACATAAAGTGAATTGTTTAAATATTAATGCGTTTAACAGAATTGTGGTAAGAATAGATAATTCCACGTCAGCATACAATTTACCACCAGCAATAAATCTTAATGTAACTGCTTTTGACTTCTTTCATTATGGAGGCATACATAGACCAGTATATCTTGAATTTACAGATAGGTTTTATATCGAAGACCTAACTGTATACACAAATGAGTTTGGATATTTAAAGGCATCAATTGATATAGTTTGTGAGGCACCGGTCGATTTAAAGATATCATTATATAACCAAGACTTCTCCTCAATGATATATGAAGAGATCATAAGAAACGTGAAAGTTAATAGATATATTTATGAGAAAAAAGTAAGTAATATTCGGTCTTGGAGTCCTGAAGAGCCAAACCTTTACAGTTTAGTTGTAGAAATATATTCGGGTGATAAAATAAGAGATTCTGTTTATGAGCGCATAGGCTTTAGAAGCTTTAGTGTTAGAGATGGTAAAATATACTTAAATGGTAGACCAGTCTTCCTTAAGGGTTTTGGTAGACATGAAGACTTTCCAGTTTTTGGTAAAAATCTACCTGGTCCTGTGCTTATAAGGGATTTCTACCTTATGAGAAAAATAGGAGCAAACTCCTTTAGGACAACACACTATCCATATTCTAATGAGCATTTAGATTTGGCTGATGAGTTTGGATTTCTAGTGATTCTGGAGGCACCACTATGTTATTCTGGCATCGAGCGAGTCCTTGATAAAGAGAGTATCTTAAAACTCTTTGAGAGTGATGAATATATAGATAAAGCTAAAAGAACCATTGCTGAGATGATTAAAGACCATAAAAATAGGCCATCAGTTGTAATGTATAGTATCATGAACGAACCGCCAAGTGACATACAGGAGGTGGCGGATTCTATAAGAAAACTTTCCAGATACTTTAAGGAAATAGATCCATCAAGACCAGTGACATTCGCATCACATAAAAGCATTAGAGATCTAGCCTTAGGCTATGTCGACGTTATTTCACTGAATTTCTATCGAGGATGGTATTCCGAATGGGGTGATATTGATAAAGGAGTGGAAAGCATGCTGAGTGATTTAAGCGATATTCACGGGAGATATTCAAATACACCTGTGATTGTAACAGAATTTGGTGCTGACGCAATTGTAGGATTGCATAGCGATCCGCCCCAGATGTGGTCTGAAGAATATCAGGCGGAGTTAATTAAGAGATACGTTGAAAACTTATCTAAAAAAGAGTTTATCGTTGGTCTTTACGTTTGGAATTTTGCAGATTTCAGAACTCCGCAAAACCCGGGAAGAACAGTATTAAACAGGAAGGGCATATTCACAAGAGATAGACAACCTAAAATGTCTGTAAAAATTCTTTCGTCATTATTCACTAATCTATAATTGTATTAGAAAGGAGAGCGATTGAGTATGTCCCCAGTTAACTCTGAAGTCAAAAATGTTAAAGTGAGCATAATTGGAGCGGGGAGCATGACATTTATAGCCAGCATAGTCCGTGATCTTGCGCTAACTGAAAGTTTACATGGTATAACTCTTAGCTTAATGGACGTGAGTCCACAGCGCCTGGAAAGATCATACTCATTAGCGAAGAGATACTTCTCTGAAACAAATGCTCCCATAAATATCGAAAAGACCACGGATCTGCGCGAGTGTATAAAAGACTCCCTTTTTGTCCTGAATCTAGCCTTCGCTATAGGCTATACAAACCTAGGTATAATGATCGAGACGGGTGAAAAGCATGGATATTACAGAGGCATTGATGCAACTGTTTGGAACATGGTTAATCCTTATCCAACATTAACAGCGTTCAAACAGTACATGGTTGCTAACAAGATAGCTAAAATCATGGAGGAACAAGCTCCCGATGCATGGCTGATACAGATATCTAATCCCGTACTTGAAATATCTACACTCCTGCATAGGGCCTACCCTAAACTTAAGATTATAGGTTATTGTCATGGCGCTGAGGGTGGGACAAAGCTTCTTACAACAATGCTTTTAGATCTCAATTTTGATGAAGTTGAATGGCAGGCGGCGGGCTTAAACCATGTAATATTCTTAACGAAATTCAAGTATAAAGGCGAAAAAATCTATAATCTTATAGATGATTGGATTGAGAATAAGGCTGAGGAATTTTGGAGGACGTATGTACCTGCCCCTTGGCAAGAAACAGTAAGTCGAGCGGCTGTAGACATGTATAAATTCTACGGACTCTATCCTATTGGGGATACAGCAAGAAGTGGCACATGGAAGTATCATAGAGATCTTAAAACTAAGCAGTATTGGTACGGTCCTTTAGGCGGAATAGATTCCGAAATTGGCTGGGCATTAAGATTGCTGCTAAATCAACAAAATGAGGAAAGATTGGACAAGGCAGCATTTGACCCAAATGTTAAAGTTACAAGTATTTTTCCGCCGGTGAGAAGCGGCGAACACATAGTAGACTTTATAGATAGTGTGGTAAATAAAGTCGAGAGAAGAATTATTCTGAATATTCCAAATGAATTTAATGCTCTTCCAAAATTGCCTAGTGACTTAGTTGTTGAAACGCCAGCTTATGTTTTAGGAGAAAATATTAGACCAGAGCCGTTGGAACCTATACCGAGAATAATATACACGCGGGTATTCTATCCTAGAATAGAGGTACTTGAGTGGTCTCTAGAGGCATTTTTAGCTGGGAGCAAAGATCTACTTATAGATGCTCTTATGAGAGATCCAAGAACCCGATCAAATAACCAAGCTGAGGAGACCATAGAGGCAATATTAAATCTGCCATTCAATCAAGACATGAAGCAACATTACAAATAAGTAGGCCTTGTATTTCTGAACTACTATAGGCTTCACTTCGTAGTACATTGAAGAATCCCCATTTTTTATTTAAAATTTTGGTCGAAAATACTGTATACGAGTAATAGGGTAAAACTTAAGAAAGTAAGTGGATGTTTCCTATTCTTACATTCTTGAGGTACTTTTTTGCTGCTGCGTAGCATTCATATGCTTGTTTCCTGCTTGTTGTTGGTAGGTCATCCATAACATACTGGGGGTAAAAAGCGAGAAGCGTATATGGTATATTAGAATCTATTTCTGAAATGAATTCAGCTATATTCATAACCTCTGTAACATCTATATAACCCGGAATAAGAAGAGTGCTTGCCGTTAGAACTGGAACTTCAGGTCTATCTTTAAAATACTTCTCACCGATAGTTCTAAAGTTTTCAAGAGAGGACTTGTTAGAAACGCCACAGATTGCTTTGTGAATGTTTTCATTCCATGCTTTTAAATCAAATTTCATGATACCGCCACTTTTAAGTGAAAACTCGGCGGCTTTAATAGCGAATTCTTTATTCATGTTTCCATTCGTCTCCCAACATATTCTTAATATATGTCCCTCATCTTCCGCTCTTTCTAAAGCTATCTCACTAGTTCTTATTGCGTGAGGCATCTGAACTGACGGGTCGCCACCAAAAAAGCAAATGCATGAAACTTTTTGATTAACATTACTGGCTAGTTCCTCGCTGCTCATAGAGGGACTTACTTTTTGGGAAAGATACCTATAATGCCAGTTTTGGCAGAAGAGACAGTCAAAACTACATGCACCATAGAAAACTGCTAGATTCACATAGCCGAATTCAGCTGTTGGCTTATAGGCATATTTTGAATATCCTGCCCCGGTGCAACCTGGGCAGAACCACCATGCGACACAGTTAGTTGGCAGAGGATCATAATACCACTCTAAAACTCCCCTATTCGAGGTTCCGCCTAAACGAATGAGATGACCATTAAGGTTACGCGTTAAACCACAAAATCCTTTCTTTTCTCTTCCTATAATACAATCATTCGCACACATTCCACATCTTATTCCATTTGGATCCTTTGGTACATCTGGAGGTAAATCAAAAATTTCGCGGGAAGATTTGCGTACTATGCTAACTACTCTGAGTGATTCATCCGGTTTTTCTTTAATGCATTTCATGCAGACGCCCAGATTACTAGAGATCAGAGGTGATTCAATGTTACAGATTAAACATCTTCCCACTCTTTTCGCCTAATGATAAAAGGCGTCTAAAAATATTTATTCTTGTAGTATCAAATTTGATATAAAAATTTAGTGAGTTTAAATCAAAGCGTCCTTTAATTGTGATTAAAATGTCTAACGTGGTCATAGAAACAATTAATCTCATCAAGCGTTATCCAACTTCCTTAAAAAATATTAGTAGTAGACATCCGTGGACTGCTTGGCAGGTTGGAGGTTTAAAAGAGATTTTAACTAGAAGAAGGAATTTCATCCAAGCATTAAATGGAGTTGACTTGAAGGTCTATCGTGGGGAAGTATTTGGCCTTCTTGGACCAAATGGGGCTGGCAAGACAACGCTCATAAAAATTTTATGCACACTTGTCCTTCCTGATGGTGGCGAAGCGTATGTTAATGGTTATGATGTTGTGAGGGAGTCAAGTAAAGTTTTAAGAAATCTTCAGGCTGTTTTGGGCGATCCAAGAGGCTTTGATTGGAGACTTACCGCTAGAGAGAACTTAGAGTTTTATGCGACCCTATATGGTTTACAGAAAGACTACGCGAGGAAACGAATAGAGGATCTTTTAGATTTAATGGGTCTGTCAGAGAGAGCTGACGATATGTATCAGCGCTTCTCCACTGGTATGGCTCGTAAATTGCAGCTCTGCCGAGCCCTACTTTTAGATACTCCTATACTACTTTTCGATGAGCCCACGGCTGGATTAGATCCGATATCAGCGGTGGAATTTAGGCATTTATTAAGAGATAAACTTGCAAAATCTGAGAGAAGAACAGTGTTCATTGCTACGCACAACATGTGGGAGGCTCAAACGATATGTGATAGAGTTGCAATAATAAATAGAGGCAAGATAATTGCTTGCGATAAACCTGAGAACTTGGGAAGATACGTTAACCCGGTAAAAAGATACACCTTCGTCATTGAAGTTAATGATGCAAGCTGGAGTAAGGTAAGAGATTTCATAAGCGAATCTTCCCGTTTAAATGGCATAATAAATTTAAGATTGGATAAGAACAACTCGGTGGCCAAAGTAATCTTAACAATTAATAAAGATTTCGGGATATCAGAGGTCCTTAAATTTGCAGTTAAGCATAATCTTAGAATTAGGGATATAGAACTCCATGAGCCAAGTCTAGAAGAGATATTTATAACTCTGGTGAGAGGTGAAAAGAACTGATTAGCAATCCAAATTTAATAGTGGCTTTAAGGCAAATATCGGCCTTCGCAAAAAGAGATTTTAAGGATTGGAGAACATATAAAACACAGGTGATAACGCAATTAATTACGATAGCGATAGGAATTTTAAGTTGGGCGATAAACGCTTTATACCGAAACAGACCTGTGCCTGAGTATGAAACAGATTATATTTCATTTTTAGTGGTTGGCTTAGTTATTGGCAACCTTGTTATGCCAATTTCTCAAGGTTTAGAAAGAAGGCTCAATCCATGGACTCTAGAAAACATAATCATGACCAATATACCAATACCCATATTTGTGGTTGGGCAAATGGCGTGGCCTTATATGTTTTCACTTATAACTTTCATACCTCAATTACTTATAGGTATAATCTGGTTTGGTGTCAACCTTAGAATAAATCCCCTCTCCGTCTTTCTCGCTTTTATAATATCTGCTATGATACTTCTTGGACTTACCATGATAAGCATAGGCTTTAGGTTGGTTACCAAGTCAACTGATCCAATAACGTGGACTATAAACACTTTACAACAATTATTTGCAGGGATATCATTCCCGGTTCAATTTCTCGACAATTTTTTGCCCGGAATTTCATCGTTCTCATGGTTTCTGCCGCAGACATGGGTCTATCATCTATGGAGGTTATCAATGTTAAAAGCAGCATCAATAAGCAATGTTGCGATCCTAATGGACTTCCTTAAGGGGTTGATTTTTGCATTTATCCTTTTTCCAACAGGCTACAAAATATTTAAATGGGGATTAAGAAGAGCAAAAAAAGATGGGACTCTTGGATGGTTCTAAAATTTTAGAATTATATGAAGGTTAATTAAGAGTAAATTTCTTATGAGATTGAAAGTTTCTCATTTATCTCATTCTGATATTCTTCGACGCGAAGGTCCTCAACATCTTTTACTTTTACGGGTTTATTAAGTTTAAATGATTCATAGAAACCGAGAGGTATTGCCATATCCTTATATGCTTCTATTCCATCAACCTCAGGTTTTCTCTTATTTATAATTGAGTCGTAAAAATCGTAAAGCTCGATGGCAAAGGTGTCCGTTATTCCTCTTGGAAAGAATTTTTCTAATATATCTTTAGAGGTTTTTTTGCGCATGTTGCTTATGAGCGCATTTAAGGACCATGATTCAATTTTTTCTTCATCCATCTCTAAATGTATTCCGTCATCTGAAATTGCCCCCCTAGAGCCATAAATGGTGTGATAATAAATCCTTTTTCCTGGAGCAGCTCTCGTCCAAATCCACTGAGAAAACACGTTTCCTTCATATTTTACTATCGCCATAGTCATATCGTCCACGGTCACTTTAACGTTTTCCTTAATTGGGTCAAACGTGTGAGAAACAGCGATCACTTCGATAGCTTCTTTTCCAAGCTGATATCTATCTAAATCAGCCCAATGTACTCCTCCATCAAAAACCCAACTTCCACCAGCGGCGAACTTATCTTCCCTCCAGCCCCAAGGTCTAGGCCCCCAACTTACGCTGGCCCATAGAACTATACGCGGGTCACCAATTAATCCCTCCTTTATAGCCCACCAGAAAGCTCTCTCCCTTGGTGCTCTTCTATAGTTTTCCGCAACAGCCAGCACCTTATTGTGTATTAAGGCTTTATCAATTATGATTTTCGCAGCTCGCATGGTTATCCCTAAGGGTTTTTCTATTATCACATGCAGGTCTCTTTCTAAGCATTGCAATGCCACAGTATGATGTAAATTATGGGGCAAACAAATATCCACCGCATCTAAGCTTTCTTCTTTAAGCATCTTTTCAATATCCACATATATTTTGGGCTTTAAATCTTGAAAATAACTTATTAAATCTGCTTTTTCCTTAGCGTTACTCTCGATGGCATCGCATACGGCTTTTATATTGAATACCTTCAAACCTTTTGTACTTAAAATTCTGAAACCTTCAACGTGAGCATTAGAAATACCGCCACATCCAATCAAAGCTATATTCAGTCTATCCATAAACATTTGTGCTATATATTATCAACTTAAATTTTTTGGTACAAAGACATTTTCTCACTAGAATTTTAATTTCATTAGCTTTTGCTTATGTCACTAAGATTTAAATGGTCAAACTGCTTCAATTTCAATATCAGGAGGTGCTAACGGTGGGTAAATTAGAAGATGATATTTTAAATCTTTTAAGCGAATCTGAGCCCTTAACGCTTATGGAAATAGCTGAAAAACTAAATAAAAGGCCTAAGATGGTCTTCAGGTCTTTACGTAAACTCTTTGAAGAGGGCAAGATTAGCTGTGATATAAAAACAAGACGTTATACTATAGAAAGAGACTACGAACAGGAGGAGGAAGATGAAAGAATTGTTAACTCTGAGGATTTTGGAAACTAAAAATATTTATCTTCTTTAATGAGAAAGATATATGCCAATGGAGGGTTGCTCTTGAAAATAGGTATCTTCACGATACTATTTAATGAACTAAGCTTTGAGAAAGTGTTGGATTACGTTTCAAAGCTCGGTTATGAAGCTGTTGAGATCGCGGCGTGGAAGGGAAGTAACCATATAAACATTGATAAAATTCTGAGCGGTGGTGCAACAGAATACAAAAAAACCGTAGAAAAATATGGTCTAATGATATCCGGATTAAGCAATCATCTTGAGGGACAACTCGTGCTTGGACCACATGATGAATCAACGGATGAATGGTTTAAGGGTACACCGGAAGAAAAAATTAAATACGGTATGGAGCGAATGAAGAAAACAGCTGAAGCTGCCGCGGCATTAGATGTGCCAGTGGTGAACGGCTTTATTGGGGCGCCAAATTGGGGTGCATGGTATATCTTTCCGCCGGCTTACGAGAAGATTTTCGAGAATGGTTTTAAAATCTTCGCTGAGCGTTGGGGCGAAATCTTAGATCACTTTTCAGCTCATGGTGTGAAATTTGCTCATGAGGTTCACCCACAAGAGCAGGCATACAATATCGAAACGGCTGAGCAAGCGGTTAAAGTAATTAATGGCAAGAAGGAATTTGGCTTTAATTTTGATCCAAGCCATTTAGTCTGGCAAGGCATAGATCCTGTTATATTCATTAAAAAGTTCGGTAATAGAATTTATCATGCACACGCAAAGGACGCCGAGCTTGTCAAAGAAAATCTTTCGATATCTGGATGTATTCCAACTGGTTCGTGGAGTCGACCGAATAGAGGCTTTAGATTCCGGGTTGTTGGTTGGGGAGATATAAATTGGAAGAGAATAATGACCGCTCTACTTGAGGTTGGATATAATTACGTGTTAAGTTATGAGCATGAAGATCCCGTCATGAGCCGAGAAGATGGATGCGAGAAGTGCATAGCATTTCTAAAACCATTAATCATTAAGGCTCCATTAGAAAAGATTTGGTGGTGAAAGGAGCTATGCCAGAGGAAAAAGAAGTAGGATTTGTAAGAATGGGTAAAATTGCAGGTGAAGCGAAGGAGATTAAAGAGATAGGCGTTGGGTTACTTGGCTACGCTTTTATGGGTAAAGCGCATGCAAATGCGTATATAAAGATGCCGATTTTCTTTTATCCGCCTCCAGCAAAGCCAAAACTTGTTGCAATATTCGGAAGAACCGAGAAATCTGTAGCTGAGGCTGCTAGAAGATATGGATTCGAAAAATACTACACTGATTGGAAAGAATTAATTAAAGATAATAGGGTAGAGTTAGTTGATAATGGATTACCAAATAATATGCATGCAGATCCGATGATAGAGGCCGCTGAGTACGGAAAACATTTACTTTGCGAGAAACCCCTGGCAAGAACTGTTGAAGAAGCTAGAGAAATGTACGAGGCTGCTGAAAAATCAGGAGTCAAACATATGACAGCCTTTAATTACCGTTTTGTTCCAGCAATAAGATTGGCGAGAAAATTCATAGAAGAGGGTTACATTGGTAAGATTCTTCAATTTAGAGCTGTCTATTTGCAAGAGTGGATTATGGATCCCAACTTTCCTTTAGTCTGGAGGTTGCGAAAAGATATAGCTGGAGCTGGTGCCTTAGGAGATTTAGGTTCGCATATAATAGATTTAGCTAGGTTCCTTATTGGTGAAATCTCATCGGTTTGCGGTATGACTGAAACATTTATCAAAGAACGCCCATTGCCTGAAGATGCAACAAAGAAGGGGCAAGTTGACGTTGATGATGTCTTCATATCACTTGTCAAATTCAAAAATGGCGCAATAGGTAGCTTAGAAGCTTCGAGATTTTGTGCTGGAAGAAAAAATTATCAGAGAATTGAAATCCATGGAACTGAGGGTACTATATGCTTTAATCTTGAGAGACTAAACGAGTTGGAGGTTTACTCAAATAGAGATCCAGCTGATAGAATGGGTTTCAGAAATATACTTGTCACCGAATCTGTGCATCCATTTATAGAATACTGGTGGCCTCACGGGCATATAATTGGCTGGGAACATACGTTTATTCACGAAATATATCACTTAATTGACTGCATAGTTAACGATAAACCAGTTGGACCATTAGGCGCAACGTTTTATGATGGACTTAAATGTCAGGAAATAATGAGCGCAATATTAGAGTCAGCGCAGAAGGGTATGTGGATATCTATACCTGAATAGGAGATTAAATCGCAAATCTCTCTCATTTTCTTTATAATGGTTCTCAAAATTTAAGTGGGGTCTATCTACGGGTTTAGAATCTGATTTTGAAAGACTTTACGAGTTTATCATAAATAGTCTTCAAGAGAAGTATAGAAAATTGACTAATTACAGAAATCAAATTTCATGGAAAATCTTTCAAGGAGAAGCATCAGAGGCATATAAACCTACCTTTGATGATTCTTCTTGGCGTGTCATTAGTTTGCCGATGTTTTTTGACGCGCGAAAAGGCGGAGCTTGGATTAGGTGTAGGATAACTGTTCCAGAAGAAATCGAAGGAATAAAGATTTCAGGTTCGACTGTAAAATTTTATTCCTCCGCTATACTGGATAAGAGCGAGCTATTTGTGGATGGGAGGATGATTCTAAAATCAGATTATTGGATGGAGCTTAGAGGACCAAAAATAATATTGGACGAGAATGCTAAACCTGGTCAAACATTTATTATAGCAGTACACGTTTTTCCCAAATATGAGGCTATCGAAATTCCACAATTCTTTGTATCCTACAGTAACATTGAGAGAGTATCTTTCGAAATTGAATCTTTCATTGAGGAGATTAGATTCGCTAAGTTTTTAGACAGAGAATTGACTGAAAAAGTTTTGAGAGAGTTTGATCTAAAAGCCTTTGATGGTAATGCCTTAAACTTAATAAAGGAAATAGAAAAAGCGCGAGAGAGACTTTCGGTTCTTTCCCAGAAAGCTAAAGAGTTCAAAGTGTATTTGGTTGCTCATGCTCACATAGATATGAACTGGCTTTGGCCATGGGAGGATACTCTTAGAACAATTAAAGAAACATTTTCAACGATGATTAAATTAATGAATAAATATGATGATTTCCATTTTTCTCAAAGTCAAGCTGTAACATACAAGGTCGTTGAAGAGAATTTCCCATCTTTGTTTGATGCTATAAAGCAGAACGTTAAGAAAGGCAATTGGGATATTACGGCCTCCATGTGGGTCGAGGCCGACCTTAATATGGCTGGAACAGAGGCTTTGTTGAGACAGTTTTTGTATGCAAGAGATTATATTAACCAAAAGTTTGGGGTGAAGCCGAAAGTTTGCTGGGAGCCGGATACATTTGGCCACATATGGACTCTTCCGCAGATATTAAGGAAATATGGCATAAAATATTATTACTTTATGCGTTGCGGTAAAGGCCACCCAATATTTTGGTGGGAGGGACCAGATGGATCAAGGGTTCTAGCGTTCACAAGCGTCTATAACAATACTGTGACGCCAAAGAATATTGTTGACTTAGTTTTAGAGCTCTATGAGCGTTATGGTCTCAAATCAAGCATGTTCGTATATGGCGCTGGAGATCACGGTGGGGGAGCAACTGTAGAAGATATCGAGGCTACTTACGAGATGCAAAAGAAGCCAGCACTGCCTGAACTATTATTTAGTTCAACAAGTGAGTTCTTTGAGCAGGCAGAGAGGGAGATTGAGGAGAAGGGTCTAATTATACCGGTTGTTAATGATGAATTACAGTTTACTTTCGATGGATGCTATACTACACATGGCGATATAAAGAGATACAATAGATTATGCGAGTCTCTATTGATCGACGCTGAAAAAATATGTGTTATAACTAGTTTACACAAGAACAATTATCTGAAAGACTCTTGGTTGAAGATGTTATTTAACCAGTTTCATGATATCCTTGATGGAAGTGGGAGTGCAGAAGCTTACAATTACCCTAGAAAATTAGCTCAGGAAACTATTGAGGCGGTCACTAACTTCATAAACTCAACAATAAAGACTTTTTCTGAAAGACTAAGGTTTTCTGGAGATGGTATACCAATAATCGTCTTTAATACACTTTCGTGGGATCGCATCGACCTAGTGAGAGTTAAAATACCAATGTCTCTGCTTCCGAAAAATGCCGTTGCAGTATCCTATGATGGAAAAGATATGTGCCCAATTCAAGTGTGCGGCGACGAAGTAATTTTCCTGGCGCGTGTGCCTTCAATGGGTTATAGAGTATATTATATTGTTGGGGGTAATTACGAGAAAATCTCCGAATTAAGGGCATATCGTAATCTTTTGGAAAATGAGCATTTTAGAATTGAGGTAAATGAGTTCTCAGGCACCTTAAGATCCCTTTACGACAAAAGCGGTAAAAGATTCGTATTTAAAGAGGTAAGATACCCTGACACAAAACCCGTATTTAGCAACTTAATGCAGATCCTATATGAAGTACCTCATCCGATGTCAGCATGGGTTATAGGCCCTGTGTCCAGTATCAAGAATCTCATAAAAGACGCCAATCTTGAACTAATTGAGGATGGCCCTGTGAGAGCCACGCTGAAAATTTCTTGGCGGTATCATAACTCCAAAATCACTCAATACATAAGTCTTTATGGAGGAATGTCTAGAATAGAATTTCGCCTTCTTATTGATTGGCAGGAAGTGGCTGATGACAAAACTGAGTCTCCAATGCTCAAAGTTTCTTATACACCTATACTTAATAAAGCTAAAGCTACGTTCGAGATACCATTTGGGTATATTGAGAGAATTCCGGATGGAACTGAGTATCCTGCGCTAAGGTGGGTTGACCTATCAGATAACGAATATGGCTTAGGCCTTATAAATAACTGCAAATATGGGTTCGATGTGAATGGTAATACTGTGAGAATGACTCTTATCAGGACAAGTTATAGTCCTGATCCTCGACCGGATCAAGGTGAACATGAAATACTTTATGCATTATATCCGCACAAAGGCGATTGGAAAAGCTCTCTAACATTTAGGGTTGGGTGTGAATTGAATCACCCACTTATAGCGCATGCTGTCTTAAACTCTAAGGGAACAGATGGCTATCTGTTAGAGGAGGAAAAGAGCTTGCTAAAAGTTAAACCGGACAATATTGTTGTCTCATGCTGTAAAAAATCTGAAGACTCAGATGATTTAATAATTAGGATTTATGATGCTACTGGTGAGGGTGCGAACGCGGAGCTATATTTCAATTTTATTGTAAAGGAGGCTTACGAAACGGATTTAATGGAGACTCCTATAAAACCGCTTAAGTCGCAAGGAAAGATTATTCAAATAAGAGTTAATCCGTTTGAGATAAAGACTCTACGCATTAAACAAGCTACCCATTGTTCTCTCTTAACCTAATGTTTTCAATATGTCTGGTTTATCGCTAGCTATTCCATCAACGCCTTTCTTTACATATTCCAGAGCTTCTTCAAGCGTATTTATCGTCCAAACAATAACCTTTAAGCCTTTTTCGTGAGCTCTACTTATCAGAATAGAGTGTGCGAATTTATAGAGTGGAAGCAAATATTGTGCTCTTAATAGCAGAGCCGCTCTTACTGGATCTTTATGCTTAACGTAAATTAAACCTGTTTCAACTTTATCGTTTAACTCCCTAATTCTTCTCAATGCTTCCTCATGAAATGAAATTATTATAACATTATCTTCTAAGCCCTTTTTCTTAATTATATCAAGTACTTTTTCTTCGTTGCCAGTCTCCTTCAACTCAATAAGTATCTTTACTACTTTTTTATCTAGAAATTCAAGGGCCTCATCTAATGTTGGAATATGCTCGCCTTTTTCTGTTAAAAGTTCCTTAATTTCATTTAGCGTTAGATCACTAACCAATCCTTTTCCATTTGTTGTTCTATCAACTTCAGCATCATGTATTACAACCAACTCGCCATCCTTCGTACTCCGAACATCTAATTCAACAGCATTTACACCCAATTCCAGCGCTCTTCTAAAGCTGCGTATCGTATTCTCCGGCTCATAAGCCTTTGCACCTCTATGGCCAATCCTTAACTCTAGCATAAATCTACGTCTCCTTCGTTCTTTTCACATACGCTATTCTTTTCTTTCTTCAACTATTATCTTGCATTTTGTTACCATTGCTGCTATAACTCCTAGGGCGGCAACCCAAGGGGCTAATAATGCCCCTATTAATCCAATGGTCACCGGTATTTCTAAAAGTGTTTCGTCTTTTTCACTCTTTACTATTATCTTAGTGACATTTCCTTTACGTATTAATTCTTTAATCTTCTCAATTAAGTCGTCAGATGAAACCTCATATTCCCTACGTGTAATCTCTTTTTGCGGAGCACCACAATCTGGGCAGTAATTCATATCTTCTGAGAGAGGTTTACCGCAACTTACGCAATAAACCATTTTATTCACCCTCTTTTTTATTTATTATATATTTCTGGTTTTTAAAACTTAAAAGAGTATGCCTTAATTGTTCATTTCTTTAACAAGTCTAATTCCATCCTTGCCATGGCCATAATAATCTCCCAGAACCTCAAGAAATTTATAGCCATGTTTTAGGTAAAATTTTATGGCTGCAATGTTATTTACGCTTACTTCTAGGTAGCATTTTTCAGCTCCTTCCCTCTTTAAATTATCCTCAATGGTCTCAAGCAAACATGAGCCTATGCCACGTCTTCTATACTCTGGCTTAACATCTATGGAATATACGTGTCCAACAATCTTATCTCTTAAAAACTCCATTGAGCCCACTATGAAACCAACTATTTTATTCTCCAATATGGCAACCAGGGTTATAAATCTTGGATCTTTTAAAATTTGCTCAAGATAAGAAAGTGGGAAGGCATCTTCATAAAAACACTCAATCTCTATTTGATAGATACTTTCTAAGTCTGAAAGGTTAGCTCTTCTTATCTTCAGCTCGCTAGGCACAATAAAAATAAAGTCTGAACTTAATAAAATGTTTAAGCTTCATCGTGTATAGAAATTAATGAGGCGACCAAAGACGCAAGGCGTATATGTCCTTGTGATTTTTATTGAGGAGCCGAGGATGATAAAAGTAGGCTCTCTTGGTAACTTAATGTTCGAAAATGGTATTTACGCCTATGTTGGTTCAGCTCAAAATAGCTTAGAGAAGAGAGTATTAAGGCACCTCAATAGGGGGAAAAAGATATTTTGGCATATAGATTATTTGCTTAATAATGAACATGTAAAAATTATTAATGTTCTCTATAAAATAGCGCCTAAATGTGAAGAGTGCCGTATAGCTGAGATAATGAGTGGAGTATATAGACCAGTGCAAGGTTTCGGTTCATCAGATTGTAACTGCAAAAGCCATTTATTTAATATAAATGGTTATGAAAGTTTCAAAATGCTCATGAAGAAAAACAATTTTACAGAATTTCCTATTATTGGCGGAAAGGTGAACCACTATTGAATTAGATCTTTGAGGTGGTTGAAATGAAAGTTAAAATTAAGATGATGGGATTGTTAAAAAAGGTTTTTGGTAGAAATGAAGTTTTAATCGAATTAAATAAGAGTGAGAGAACAGAACTTAAAGAAGTTATTTTAAAATTGATAGAGATATCAGACGCGCTGAGAGATCTTCTACTTGACCCGGAATTAAAAGACCCGCGTCCTAATATCCTTGTACTTGTTAATGGTAGGGAGATAAGTGTATTAGGCGGACTAGAAGCGGAGATCAGAGATGGTGATGAAGTGGTATTAATCCCAGTGATACATGGCGGTTTTAGCGCTAAAAACTTTAACCATAAATTTTGGACGATAGATATAACCTCGCCCTATTCATCTCTCTTTAAAGTGCAGAAACCTAAAATTTTAAGATCATTTAATCAATTACGAATAAACTTAAATTTGTTTTCCAGATAATAATTAAGCATCCAGCGGAGGTGTTAAAATTTGATTGGCTTCTCAAATTTGGCTTCTCTTCCTCGTTTAAGAAATTATTTAAGCTGTAGAATATCGAGCTACGATAAAACAGGAGGAAACCTGGATGCTTGGCTAATTAAAAATGGCGAAAAGAAAGTAATAGCTGATATTAAGGGACCAGCATGCATTAAACATATATGGATGACACTCGGAATCCCGAAAGAAGATTACCTACGGAGAATAATTCTAAGGTTTTATTGGGATAATTGCTTAGAACCAAGTATTGAATGTCCGATAGGTGATTTTTTCGGCATGGGGCATGGTATACGAAAGAATTTTGTTTCATTACCACTTCAGATGAGCCCACAAGAAGGAAAAGGTTTCAATTCATGGTGGCCCATGCCATTTAAGGATAGGGCAATTATAGAAGTTGAAAATCAGGGCGAGAAAGAGTATTGGCATTACTTTTACATTGACTATGAACTTTATGATTCTGTTAAGTTCGTTGAGGATCTAGCGTACTTCCATGTTCAATGGAGACGTGAAGCTGATACAAACGGTTGGGCTTACAGAGAAAAACTTAGTTCCCAATCAATGATGAGAGATCCGAGGTGGTATAATAAGGATGGCAGAGATAATTACGTAATTCTAGAGGCTGAAGGAAATGGGATCTACTGCGGTGCACATCTAGACATAGATTGTTTCCGCCGTAATCCAGATGACTGGTATGGTGAGGGTGATGATATGATCTTTATTGATGGAGAGGAATATCCATCTATCCATGGTACTGGAACAGAGGACTGGTTCAACTGCGCTTATTGTCCACAACAGGAATATAATGCACCATATCACGGAGTAATTTTATATAATGGAACAAAAAGCTGGCCTTGGAGAGGTAAGCAGACAGTATACCGATATTATATTGAAGACCCAATAAGGTTCTACAAAAGTATAAAAGTAACCATCGAACATGGACACGCTAATAGTTTAAGCTTGGATATTTCAAGCACAGCCTATTATTACTTATCAGAACCTAAGAGAGGTGGGCCTTCATTACCACCTGTTGAGGAAAGATTGCCCAGACCTGACGAAGAGGTGTATGCACCGGAAAAATAATTATTCATGAATCTACCTACGTTAGGAAGGCGGTGAAGTAGTTTTGGTTTATATTTCAATAATCGGCGCTGGCAGTGTAGTTTTCTCCGGCAGTTTTATAAGGGACTTATGCTTGACAAAGAGCCTTTGGGGTAGCACGGTTACTTTAATGGATATAGATAAAGAGCGGCTGGGAGTTGTTCATAATCTCGCTTTAAGATATAAGGATGAAGTTAAAGCTGATCTCAAAATTAGAGCTACGCTTGACAGAAAGGAGGCTCTGGAGAATGCTGATTTTGTGATATCAACAGTGAAGGTTGGCGGTTATGATTCAATGGAGGCTGAAAGAAGAATATCGGAACAGTACAATTACTATAGAGGTATAGGAGATAGGGTGAGCGATTATTATGGGGGTTTTGCAGCATATCATCAATTAAAGTTCTTCCTAGACCTCGCAATTGACATGGAAGATTTATGTCCAGATGCCTGGTTGATTGAAACAGCGAACCCGGTTTTCGAGGGAACAACATTAATCTCTAGAGAGACAAAAATAAAAGTCATAGGAGTTTGCCATGGACATTTCGGATATAAGATTATAGCTAGTGCTTTAGGGCTTAATCCAGAGGAGGTTGATGCCCAAATGGCTGGCTTCAATCACTGCATATGGTTGACGCATTTCCTACATAAAGGAAGAGATGCTTATCCACTTATTGATGAATGGATTGAAAAGGAGGCGCCAAAGTATTGGAAGAGTAAAACATATCTTAAGGGCGCCCCTTGGCTAACAGAGCAACTATCACCAGCAGCAGTAGAAATGTATAAGCTTTACGGCTTATTTCCAATTGGAGATACCGTGAGAAGCGTATCCCCCTGGTGGTTTCACACAAGCCTAAAGACCAAGCGTAAATGGTTCGGTCCGATGGGGGGTTTTGACTCAGAGATTGGATGGTCATTATATTTGAACTCGTTAAAAGAGAATCTTAAGCGTATGTACGAGGCTGCTAGAAACAATTCTATTTCGTTAACTAGCATTCTTCCTCCAGTCATGAGTGGTGAACAGCATATTCCCATTATTGATGCTATAGTGAATGACAAGGAGACAAAACTGCAGTTAAACGTTCCTAATAAAGGCGCTATAACAGGTATACCGGAAAATGTTGTAGTAGAGGTTCCAGTGATCGTTAGTGGACGAGGTGTTCAAACGATTCACATAGGTGATCTGCCAAAACGCATAATGCTATTTGTTATGATGCCTAGAATGCTCAGGATGGAGCAAATTTTACAAGCATTTCTAGAAGGTGACAGAAAAAGCTTACTTTTAATGCTAATGGAAGATCATCGAACAAAATCTTTCAACAGAGCTAAAGCCCTAGTAGATGAACTATTGGCGCAGGAATGGAACGCAGAAGTTGCGAAGCATTACGTTTGGTAAAAGGTTTACCAGGGAAGTTTGCCGTATCTTTTTACATAATTTACTAAGCCGTCGTTAATTAAAATTTCTAGCAATGCTGATGGCATGGGTTTAATGTTGTACACCTCATTTCTAGTCAAATTCTTCACGTATCCTTCTGTTAAATTAATTTCTAGAATATCTCCCTCAATTATATTACGCGTTTCTTTGCATTCAACTACTGGCAACCCCAAATTTATTGCATTCCTGTAAAATATCCGCGCAAATGAATCGGCTACAATTGCACCTATGCCTATATGCTTCAGGACTAATGGAGCTTGTTCGCGACTTGAGCCACACCCAAAGTTTTTTCCGGCCACAAGTATGTCACCACTCTTGACCTTCTCAGCAAAGTTCGGTATCAATGCCTCCATAGCGTGTCTTGAAAGTTCATCTATGTTTGTTATACTTAGTTTATATTTTCCTGCAATAATTAAGTCGGTGTTTATGTTATCACCAAACTTCCAAACCCTGCCTTTAATCTTAACATCCAAATTATATCGCCTCCTTTCCTCTAATGGTTTAGCAGCCTTCTTGGATCAGTTATCCCACCTTCCAGAGCTGTTGCAGCGGCCGTTGCTGGCGAAGCCAAGTATATTTCCGCTTCAGGACTACCCATCCTACCCTTAAAGTTCCTATTGGAGGTTGAGAGGCAAACTTCGCCTGGAGCAAGTATTCCTTGGTGTGCACCTGCACATGGACCGCATCCGGGACTGCATACTATGCAGCCAGCCTGCACGAAGACTTCAATTAATCCCTCTTTTAAGGCTTGTAGGTATATGCTTCTTGATGCTGGAGCAATTATTGCTCGAACGCCTTTTTTAATTCTTCTTCCCCTAAGTATTTCAGCTGCAACTCTTAGATCCTCTAGACGCCCATTTGTGCATGATCCGATAAAGACTTGATCAACCTCTATGCCTTCAACATCTCTTATTGGTTTAACGTTATCCACTGAATGTGGGCATGCAACTTGCGGCTCTAGATCCGAAACGTTGACGCATATTTTTCCTGCGTAATCAGCATTTTCATCACTTATTAATATAATAGTATCCTCCTTTTTAATACCTAAACTGCATAAATAGTTTATTGTTTTAACATCAGGTTCCACTATGCCTGATTTGGCACCCATCTCAACAGCCATATTACAGAGAGTTAAACGTCCGTCGATACCCATTAATTTAACTGTTGACCCGGAATATTCGATGCTTTTATACGTTGCCCCATCGGCTCCAACAATCCCTATAATTTTCAATATAACATCTTTTGGCTGAACCATAGGTGGCAAAGAACCATTTATCTCAATTTTAAGAGTCTCTGGAACTTTAAACCATAATTTGCCGGAAATGCAAACAGCGGCCATTTCGGTTGAGCCTATTCCGGTTGCGAATGCTCCTAACGCTCCGTATGTGCAAGTATGTGAATCGGCACCAACAACTAATGTTCCTGGACGAATAAGTCCAGATTCGATCATTAACTGATGGCATATGCCTGAACCAGCATCGTATAGGTTTGCGCTATACATTTGTACAAACTCGCGCATAACTTTATGAACCTTGGAGAAATTTTCTGTGGCACTGGGTGCAACATGGTCTATGATTAGAAATACCCGTGATGAATTCCAAAGGCTTTGACCGCCCATTTCCCTAAATGCTTCTATCGCTAGGAGCGCGGTGCCATCATGCATCATGGCGGCATCAACTTTGGCTATAACTATATCTCCTGCATACGCATCTTTTCCAGATGCTAAGCTAAATATTTTCTCTGCAATTGTTTTACCCATTTTCGGTCAACTTATCTAAGAATGGAGAAAGGGTAATTAAAAAATATTATTGTTGGCCTAAATTATTTACTTTATTAATATCTTTGGGCTCGGTGAGCCTGTAAACACTCCCAAAACCCTCAATTCTTTTAACAATATTTTCTTTCTCAAGTCTCTTTAAGCGTTCTCGGATTATTCTTCGTGATGCTCTTCCTCTCATAGATTGAACCTCTCGCGTTATAGATGAAATATTTAAATCGCCTTTGATTGCTAAGGCTTGGATTATATATCTGGAGATTTCATCGTTAACGATCGGCTCGCGTTTTGTATAAAAATCTGCAACCTTTAAGCGGGACAATATTTTTAAGGGCTCGTCATATAAGCCCAAAAACATCTTAGTTAACCTCAAAGATTCTAATGATCCACTATATTTCGGGTCAGCTAGAACAATTTGTTCAAGAACCTCAGTTTGCTCATTATTAAATCTAGTTTCCGGCTTATTTCTTCTAAAGAGGGCGCCCTCTTTATCTTCCTCATTTGAATTCACGAAATATTATCCCACTAAACCTAATAAACATGATGAAATTACCGTGTGAAAAAAGTTTTTCAAGGAACACCAATAATATTAAAAGGATTCTCATTTTATATCAAATAAAATTTATTGGAGGAGCGAGTTTGATTGAGAGATGTGATTTAGGCGAAATTCTGGACATGTTAAAAAAAGTCTCTGTAGCAACAGCCTACAGTCTCTTAGGAGAATCTAGAGCCAAACATTTGCTTACTGGAGTTAAACCCCTAATGCCAAACATGAGGGTCATTGGACCAGCTCTAACAATTCAATACATTCGTCAGGAAGTAGCTCTGAAAGAAAATTTTAGAGGAAACGCGGTTCATGACGCATACGATTTAGTGAACGGCGGAGAAGTTATTGTTGCAGCCTCACTTGGTAGAAGCGATGTAGGGGTCTTTGGTGACTGTATAACATTTGGCTTTAAATGTAAGGGTGCCGCCGGGATAGTTACCGATGGAGGTATTAGGGATAGCCCATACATAATGAAGATCGATTTCCCGGTTTTCGCAAAAAATACGACTCCAGAGCATATAGGTGGTATAATAGTTCCATACAAAGTTAATGTTGAAGTCATATGTGCAGGGGTGCATATAAGGCCAGGAGATATAATAATGGGTGATGCAGACGGAGTTATATCAATACCAAGGGAAAAAGCCATGGAAATAGCCCTAAAAGGAGAGGAGATAGAAATAAAAGAGGATGCTATCAGGAGAATGCTCGCTTCAGGTGTATCTCTTAGGGATTCATATCCACCAAAACCAGATCTTTTAGAAAAATTCCTTAAAAAGTGACATGGGGAAGAAAAAATAGTTAAAGTGTTACTCTTTTTCCCCTTTAAAGAAGATTTTCTCAATAGCTTCTGCTAGACCCTTCATGTATCCAAGAGCGAGAACTTTACCTATCATGTAATATCCTGGATGTCCACCGAGAAATTCGAAGACGTCATCGGCTATTGTTTTTGGCGCATGATCTGGCCTCATAGGGCCCTCAAACCCAACCTCATAATAGGCTTTCATAGCCTCAAACATATCAACTCTGCCAGATGGATCGTCATGGAAAATCTCCTGGAAGCCTCCTGGTTCATGGACTGAACCTATAACATTTCTAAAGTGGGCGAAGAATATTTTTCCTTTTCTGCCGAAATGCCTTATAGCTGTTGGAACATCAACACCCATCTCTGCGAAACATCCCTGGCAAAAGCATATGCCAACATTCTCGCTGGGAACAAGATTAAATAATTTATCGAAGGCCTCTATGCTTCTAAGTATACGTGGGAACCCTTGTATTGGCGATATTGGTGGGTCGTCAGGATGAAATGTTATTACAACATCCGACTCCTCAGCTGTTGGGACAACGTTTTTTAAAAAATATTCTAGGTTTTTCCAAATATCCTCTTCCTGATATCTGCCGAACCTAGTGGTAGGTGGAATGTCCTTTACAATCTCGTAATCAAAGGCAGTTGATGTTGCTCCACCTCTAGTCGGTCGGTCTGTTTCGGTTCTCCATATCATATTCGGAACTGGAGGCATATGTTGTGGCTTTATGACTTTTATGCCAGCTTTTCCTAGATTCTCCAAGGATTTACAAAAGTTCTCAAGTTGTTCTTCACGGCCAGGCAAATTATAGATTATTTTATCCATGGAGGGCCCATCTTCGAGAACCTCCAATCTTAATCCGTATCTCTCAACATGTCTTTTAATTTGTATGATATCTCCATACTCCCATATTTCTGAGCCTCTTGGTGTTGGAGGCCCATGACCTATAACGTCAGTGCAACCTAATTGTCTCATTAGAATCAGATTTTTTGTATCATAGATGTCGCCAAAGGGAAGGATTACAGCAAACCTCATTCTACCCATTTTAGATCACAAAATGTTTAGTTGAATATCTGGCATAAATAGTCTTATCGTCAAAAAGGAAGATTGATTAAATTCTATTATTTAATTTTAATCTACTTTTTCTTTTTTCTGCCAGATCTCTTGGCCGCTATTAACCCAACTTTTCTCCCAGGTGGCGTGTCATGTGACACTGTTGTAACTTTCCTAGCGCCTCTTCTGCCACTTCCAAATGGGTGCACAGCCGCTATCATTGCCCTGCCACGTACCCTTGGGTACTTATGTCCTTTAGCTTTCATTAGATGGAATTTATTGCCAGCCTTTACAAATGGCTTTTCTGTACGACCGGAGGCTGATACAACACCGATAGTAGCCAAACAGAGGTCGTTAATATAACGTGTTTTACCTGATGGAAGGGAAATCATTGTTCCCTCAGGTGTATGAGATATAACAGTTGCGTATGCTCCTGAAGAACGCGCGAGTTTGCCCCCGTCGCCCGGTAATAGCTCTATATTACATACTGTTGTTCCTTCAGGAATTAATCCGACTGGAAGAACGTTACCAATACTTATTGATGCCTTCCCACCAACCTCTATTATCTGTCCTTCATGAATCCCCTCCGGAGCTACAGTATAATATCCCTCTCCAGTTTCGAGCTCGATGTACGCTAAAGGTGCACCTCTACCTGGCTCGTGAATCAGCTCTACTATCTGACCCCTTAAAACTTTATTTGAAATATCTTTTAGTAAGTTGGGGTATTTCGCTGGAGCTAGACGTTTATGCGTCGAAGCCCTAAAAGTTGGTGTTCCTCTCCCTCTTCTCTGAACTAATATTCTTTTTCCCGTCTCATGCCACCTCCATGCTAATTCTTAGAGTATGCCTAATTTAACCGCTAAGTCTGTTGCACTGAAATCAGGAGCCAATTTTATAAAAGCCTTTTTGGTTCCATCGCTAGTTATTAATGTGTTTACATTTTCTACTTTAACCTGATATAATTCCTCAACAGCCCTTTTTACATCAATCTTGTTTGCTCTGAGATTGACAATAAAAACTATCTTGTTCTCTTTCTCAATCACGCGACTTGTAACCTCAGTTATAAGAGGATAAAGAATTACATCGTGCGGATCCACTATTAATCAACCTCCTTAACTAGACTGATCTTTTTAAGTTCCTCAAGACTTGAGCTAGTCCAGAGAGTTAGTCTCCCGGGATGTGTTCCAGGTGCAAGTAACTCCGGATTTAAATCTTTAACATTTACAATGTCTACGCCAGGGAAGTTTCTGGCGGCCTTAAATATCCCATCATCCTTAGAAACAATTATTAATGGCCCAACAGCCATTTTAGTTCTTCTGCCGCGCATCTTGCCTTTACCACTTCTGACTTTAATGCTCTCCATAACTCTCTCGATATCTGGCCAAACACCAAGGCTCACCAGCACTTTTTTCAAATCTTTCGCTCTCTTCACGCTCTCAAGATCATCAGTAACTACTAAGGGTATATCTGGAATATTATTAACCACATGTCCTCTCGCTTCAACAATCTCTTTTTGTGCTGATGCAGCTATTGCTGAAAATAAAGCTAAACGTTTTTCCTTCTTAGGGATCTTCTTGTAAATCTTTTTTTCTACGACCGGTGGATGAGCTAACCGACCGCCTACTATTCCAGGAGCAAACGCGGCTCTACTACTATCTCTTAAACGCGGGACTCTTGAAAGCCCACGACCGACGCCCCATGACTCAGCTGTTGTTCTCTTTCCAGCATAAGGATCCCTACCTTTAGGTTGTAGACTGTGAGATTGAATGGCGACCACAGCGCGTTTTATAACATCCGGTCTAAAAGGTGTCCTAAAAACATCCGGCAGACGTATCCTTCCAACTTGCTTTCCTTCGAGATCAAAAACTTTAGCATAAAGTTTTGTCACAGTCCATCATCCTCCTAAACGCCTTGCTGAGACTCAAGAGATATAAATGTTATTTGCGGTGCGTTCTCGCTTGCTCTCTTTGGGGGACGAGATGGATATCTTAGCCTTATTAACCTCTTGGCAGGGCCAGGAACGCTTCCACTTAACAATACATATGAACCTTTAACTAAACCATAACGAAGGAACCCTCCCTTAGGCGTAACTTCACTACCATCCTTACCGATCTTTATTATGCGCTTGTTATACTCTGTTCTTTGATGGTACCCCATTTGCCCAGCTCTTGGAACGGTATAAATGACTCTCTTAAGCCCCCATGCACCAAGAGTTCCAATACCGCGCTTTGTTTTTCGGCTTTTATGCTGTAAAATCCTCACACCCCACCTTTTTACTGGTCCTTGAAAACCTTTTCCTTTTGTTAATGCTATCACGTCCACGAACTGGCCTTCTTTAAAAATATCATTAACTGAAACTGTCTTTCCTAAAAGTTTCTTAACATATTCAAATTGCTCTTTTATTGATCCTCCGCCAACTTTGATCTCCATTAAGTCTGGCTTCTTTTTTGGAGTGCCAGATAATCTTGGTTGCGTGGCAACTAAAGCTCTGAATTCAACGATCTCATTTAAAGATTCCTCGATTCTCTTTAGGTCTTCTCCAGATCTTTTTTCATCAGTTTCCTTCGAGACGTTAATTACTCTCTCGAAATCCTTCGGTAAAGTCTTAGCCCAGACTTCAGTTAGAGTCTTAAGACCAGTTTCATTTTTAATGTAAGCACGGATTGCAGCTATGTATATTGGGGGCGTATCGATCACTGTGACTGGTTTAACGACTTCTTTGCCAAAGTTTGGTGATCCAGGCTCATCATCAACAATTATTGCGTAAGTCATACCAGCTTTATAACCGGCAAAACCTAGAAGTGTAGGTCGTCCATCTTTAATTTCAGGCCAGTATCTTATTCTCCCGTTTGGGTGTGAAGCCCTGCCTCTAGGCAAATAAGCTAATGATCCTCTTCTGGGGGCATTAATCTTTCTGTGACCCACTTATCTCTATTCCCCTAGTGTTTATCTTATAGTCTTTCATCAAATAATAGAAATAAGTTATAAACTTTTTCCCTCATATTTTGATCCTTGAATTCCGTTCGGAGGCGATATGAATGATAAGTTTCACAATGAATAAAGGTTTATGGCTCAAGGGTTGTCTACACTGCCACAGCACTCTTTCCGACGGAGTTCTTTCTCCCGAGGATGTTGCGCACTTTTATGAAGAGAGGGGCTACACGCTACTATCTATAACCGACCATAATAAAATATCCAAGGTGAAGGAGTTTAGAGGCATATATCATTACGGGATTGAGATTTCTAAAGGAAGGTGTAAACTAGGAGAATCTTATCACATTGTGATTTTAGGCATTGATGATCCAGCGATCTTAAACATGGATGACGTTCAATCCATAATAGACTATTCCAAAGAGGCTGGCGGATTAGCATTTATAGCGCACCCATATTGGTCAAATCTTGTGCATGAAGACTTGGATAAATTGGAGGGTTATGTGGGTATAGAAATATATAATACTGGATGCGATGTCGAAGTAGCTAAAGGTTACAGTTTAATACATTGGGACGGTCTCTTAACGCTAAGCAGAAAAACATGGGGAATAGCTGTAGATGACTCTCACAGATATTTTAAGCCTCCGATCGATGCGGATGGTGGGTGGATATGGGTTTATGTGGATGATACAGATCAAGAGAGGACTCTAAGAGCTATAAGAGATGGCAATTTTTATGCAAGTATGTCCCCTAAAATTGTCACATTAAGCTACGCTTCTAATTCCCTTTTAATAGAGTCAACACCTATCAGTAGATTGAATTTAATAACATCAAATGGAATGGGTTTCTCCATCTCGCTTGACACTATAATAAGAATACTAGATTCATGGAGAGACCCAAATAAAAGAAGAATATGTGAGAACACCATAATGAGCGTTGAGTGTGTAGATGGCGAAGAACAACAAAATATTTATGTGGAAACAGTAAGAAATGAGAAATTCGTAATTGAGCGAAATAATGAAGGTATTACTAAATTTGAAGTTAAGAGAGAAATTAAATATCCCTACTTAAGAGTTGAGGTAATAGATAATGAAGGTAAATATGCATGGACCAATCCAATAATCAACCTGTAAAAAGGAGAAATTTGATGGAGTAGGATATATTTGAGTCTACCGGAATCCCTATTAAAAGATAAAATTATGGAATTCCTTTTAGAGGACATAGGCTTAGGTGACATAACTACTGAATTAATAGTACCTTTAGGAACTAAAGTACGCGCGCAGATAGTTGTAAAGGAGACAGCAGTCGTAGCTGGTTTAGATGAGATGAAAGTAATTTTCGATATTGCAGGTGCGAAAATCTCATGTCTAGTAAAAGAAGGCGATGAGGTGGCACAAAATACTGTGATCGCGATAATCGAAGGAGAGGGTAGAGCAATTTTATCTGTGGAAAGGGTGGCACTAAACATTCTTTCACGCATGAGTGGAATAGCTACGGAGACGAGAAAGTTATTGAAGAAAGTCAAGGAGGCCGGGCTAAATGTACGTTTAGCCGCAACTAGAAAGACGGTTCCAGGATTACGATACTTTGATAAGAGGGCTATCACCATCGGTGGGGGGGACCCGCATAGATTTAGACTTGATGATCAAATATTGATTAAAGATAATCATATAATTATTGCTGGCGGCGTGGAAGAGGCATTAAGGAGAGTGAAAACATCGGCAAGTTTCTTTAAAAAAATTGAAGTTGAAGTGAAAACTGCTGAACAAGCAGTACAGGCTGCTAAATACGGAGCTGATATAATAATGCTAGATAATATGACGGTTAATGAAGTTGGCGAAGTAATTAATACTTTAAAGCATCTTGGTCTTCGTGATAAGGTTCTTATCGAAGTCTCCGGCAGAATAAACGAGGAGAATATAATGGACTATGCTAGGCTTGAACCTGATATCATCTCAATTGGCGCGCTTACTCATTCGACTAAATCAATTGATGTAAGCCTAGATATTATTGAAGTTAGAAAATCGTAAAAATATCTCCTAAAAGTCTTTCACCGATTTAATTATAAGTGATATGGGTGCATTAGTTTTTATTCCCCTGCTATGAAAGTGTGTGCGTAAAGCAATAAAACCAGATTCTGTAATGCTCTTAATCACATTCTTTAGCGGCGGAATTGGAATACCGAATTTATCACAAATTTTATCAACAACATAATACGTAATAGGTGCATCTGCTTCTTCCTTAATCAGCGATATCATTCTTACAGCATCGTGATTTAAGTATTCGAAATCTTGTATGTTTTTCTCCATAAGAGAACAGAATTTCTTATCAACTATGCTTCCAAGCCATAGTGGTCCGGCAACGTTTAAGGGTGAACCACATTCAGAGCACTTGACACCCTTCATCATCACCGGCATTCCCAAATAAGCCTCTCTATAAAAGCAGTTGAAGCAATGAAACAAATAACCCATATTCCCTAATGATTTATCAGCCTTCTTTGCTCCGTATTCGATTAATGCATATAACCTCACGTAATGGTTTGTGCTGTGGCTAAACAATACTTTTATGCCTCCATTATGCTTGGCGGCCGTAATTGCTAGGCAACCGGCTAGTAACCTTATTGCTATCTCATGGCAATACTCAGTTTTCAGAGAGAGACCACCATACTTTCTGAGTGCAACCTTTGGATAAACACCGCATAAAGGCGCCATATCTGTAGCAGTCAAAGCAATTAACCCGCCATCCTTTAATGCTCTAACTGCTGAATCAATATACTGGACGGGAGAGCCAAATGGATCAACATCTATGAAGTCAAACCTGCTCTTTGGAGCAGCATGCTTAGATAAAAATAAATTTGCGTCTTCATTTGCAACAAAAACTCTCCCAACAAGATTATTTAATTGAACATTATACTTAGCTAATTTATAGGCTTTCTCGTTTATGTCATTAATATATACAGCGTTTATGCCTTCAACTTCTTTGGCAAAACGTATTCCTCTAACTCCGCAGCCAGTTAATGGTTCAGATACATTCATTTCTTTGTTAATGATTGCTCGATAAGACTTAAGGGCTATAACAGCTATATCTCTGCAAGTTCTCATAAGCGGGTTATAAAAAACTGGTGCTCTTGAAGGAGCATAGTCCCAGGTTCCTCTTTTGAAAGCTTCAAGTTTAGGAATAATAATATTGACTCGGCCCTCTCGAATAGTCTCAACCGGAAAGTCAAAATTCAAAGGGCATCCCTACCATAGATAGTAGAAGAAATGTCAGCGTATTATATATTATTGAGAAATTAAAACTTTTATTAGGATCCATAATATCTTGATATTTTAGGTTGAATGGTGATAACGCCAATTGAAGTTTAGGGAATTAAGTTGGAATGGCTTCCTGCTTGAAATTCCAGAGGATATGCGCTTAACGGCCGAAAGCGGAAACTTAAACTCAGGCTACCTTAAGTTTGAGATGGAAGGTTTTTTAGTGGAGGTTAGGTGGGATCCCCTAGATCCAAGAAAGGCTAAATCTCTAGCATTGATAGCTGATTCATTCGTCAAGAATATAAAAAAGACGCTTGAGAAGACAAGCAAGAAAAGGATCGATATAAAAATTGAAAATGTTGGAAATATTTTTGTATCCTCTCACAGTGCTTACGTTATGATTCTTAAACCAAATTCTGGTTTAAGGGAACCAGTCTATATATGGAACTGTGACAGAAGTAAGCGGATAGTAGTGATGCACTTCACATCTTTATTGTCTGATGAAGAAAGTGAAAATTTAATTAAACGAATAGTTAACTCATTTAAGTGTCATTTAGAAGGAGACTTTATTCCCTGGGCTGCATTAAACCTTCGATTTAATCTCCCTCCCTCTTTTCTACTTTCTGAAAGAAAAATAGCAGTTGGGAGAACCCACTTGACATTTAATGAACAGAAATTTTCCACATTTGCTGAGAAAGGTAAAAATCTTATGATTGAGTACTTCTCCATGGCTAACCTTATCTTTGAAGACACATACAAAAATATTGATTTATGGTTTCAAGAAAAGTACTGGAAAGAACTGAAAAAACACATAAAAGGTATTGCTTTTCAGACTACTGAAACTAGAAGAGTTATGCGGCACAATGTGATATATAAATATGGAATTAAAAAATCAGGTTTGTTAACGAGAAAAACAACTAGATTTGAGAATTTAACATGGTATTGTTCGAAATCAAATCGAATATACTCGATAACCTACACATCTTATATTAGTAGGCCATTCTTTCTAAAGCGAAGAATAGATGAAGAAGAAGATAAAAAGATTATACAAGATTTTTTATCCTCATTTAAGTGTCACTTTTGAGCACCTAATGCTATCCTACGAAGCTCCTCACACCTTGACTTCACATTTTTACATATTTTTTCTCTTAATTCTTCACCAAGTACATTAGACTCTCTAATCACCCTTAATCTTCTAGCAAGTTCGATATCTCCTAAGGAACGAATCCATTCTTCAAAATCCCCTCGGGTTGAGTGAAACTCTATAGATTTTAGGTCGATTTTTCTTACTTTCTCATAGAAGTCATCTAAGCTGTATGAAGAAATCATTAATGGTCTATCTATTTCGCTGTAAAAATGGAATGCTCTTTCAAAAGTGACTGGACTCAAAATCTTTTTAGCTGCTTCACCATCAATCTTTGGAAAACCTAAAGCCTCCTTACCTAAATCTGTTAAAACATAAAGTCCTCCATTAATTGTTGCCACATAACCACCTCTCTTTAGATTGAGCAAATGCATATTAACGCAGCGTGCTTTTAATCCCAAACTTTTTGCTATATCCTTTAAGCGTATTGGTTCATTTGCCAGCCACAAAAATTCAAGTATATTCATCTTAACTTTACTCAGCTTATCCATAACTGTGCACCATGCATATACTGATAGAAGCTA
The DNA here is from genome assembly GCA_038859955.1 of Bathyarchaeia archaeon. GTDB lineage: Archaea > Thermoproteota > Bathyarchaeia > Bathyarchaeales > DTEX01 > DTEX01. Next base: position 85,218 of record JAWCEH010000007.1, read on the forward strand.
TTTTTTATAATTAAATCTTAGGGGCTATTTAAACTATAATGTTATTTAAATTGAAATGCGGAGGAAATTTAAAAATTATGCATGAAAATTGTTGTAAACAAAATTTTAAAATTCATGAAATTATATGTGGTCATGTGATCTTAAATGGTGGTAAATGAATTAAGGAAGGATTACTTATTAGATCGCTGGGTTGTGATTGCCTCGCAAAGAAGCAAAAGGCCCTCAGACTTTATAGAGAAGCAAAAGGAGGAAAGAAAACCGGCAGTTTGTCCATTTTGTCCCGGAAATGAGCATCTAACCCCGCCGGCTTCTCTTGTATACTTAGTGGAAGACAATAAATTAAAGAAAAGTAGAGATGAGAATGATTTTCGCCATAAGAATTGGATAATTAGGTGCGTACCT
>JAWCEH010000008.1:0-62043 GCA_038859955.1 Bathyarchaeia archaeon
AAATATACTTCAAGAGTATTTTAGTATGCTATTCTATTGGTGGAAAATATCTGTAATATTTTTAATCTTGCGTTCAAATTAAAACTTATATATAACTTTGTTATAATAGATTCGAGGAAAATTCTATGAACAGTAAGGAGGAAAAGCGGTTAAGGGCACACGAAAAATGTGACCACGATTGGAAGCCAGTGGGAACGACGGAGGGACATACGCATTTAAAGCTTATATGCAGTAAATGTGGCGAAACAAAATTAATTGAACTATTCCCTTAAATATTAGTGAACTTAAAATGAGTAATGTGATGCATGAGCTAGCTTAAACGTAAAGAGGGGATTTCAAATTGAAGGTTGTTTTATTTGTTTGTGTTGAGAATAGTTTTAGGAGCCAGATTGCTGAGGCATATTTTAATAAGTATGCGCCTAGAGACTGGAGGGCTGTCAGCGCTGGCCTAACACCTGCCGAAAGAGTTCACCCAAACGCTGTTAAGCTTATGCTTGAGGAGGGGATAGACATGAGCCATAAGAAGCCACAGCTACTAACCAGAGAACTACAGGAGGAGGCGGATGTGGCGGTGATAGTCTGCAGCGGAGCACTATGCCCAATAGTCTACACGGAACATATTGAGGAATGGAACATGCCAGATCCGGCAAAGTTGCCACTTGAAGAGGCGAGAAAAATAAGGGATGCAATAAAAGAGAGGGTGCTAGACCTCATAGAAAGAATAAAATTAAAACAGATTTAATAATTCCGATGCATGCTCACGTTATTAGGTATTTGTAGATGCGCTGATTATAACTTCGTTATACTTATATTTCACGGCTCTACTAAATTATTGGGTGTTATAAATCATGGAGAAGAAAGAATATATTGGAGCCAGAACGAGAGTGATTGCTGAAGGCGCTGTCGCAGTCGCTCTATCAGTCATACTTAAAGATATTCTTCCGCCCATAATTAGGTTGCCGCAGGGCGGGTCTGTAAGCGCAGCCGGCATGGTTCCATTATTCTGTTTCTCCCTTAGGCATGGTTTGCATGCCGGGCTTGAGATTAGTTTTGTGTATGGGCTTGTTCACATGGCTCTAGGCGGATACATGGTTAATCCAATTCAAGCAATACTTGACTATCCTCTCGCCTACGCGGCACTTGGGCTCTCAGGGTTATTCAGAAAGTATCCGGTAGTAGGCGTCGGCACTGGGATTCTTGGCAGGTTCATCTGCCACTTCGTATCGGGCATATTATTATTCGCAATATACGCCCCAGAGGGAATGAACCCAACATTATACTCAGCAATCTATAATGGAAGCTACTTAGCAGTAGAATTCATCATAAGCTCACTAATAATCTATATCTTGGTGAGGAAATTTCCTATCAAGTGACTTGTCTGACCTATTCTCTCCTCTTTAATTATATGGAGACAGTTATCATATTAGTTCTTCGGGAGTATATCTTTTAATCCAATTAACCAAATCGAAATCTTCATCGTAAGAGATCATTACTGAGGTAGATAAATCTTTGAGGGCTTGGGCTGCAAGGGCATCATCATAGTCTAAGCCATAGTCTCTCATAATGGATGTAGATTTTATGCGGGCGCCTAAGCCCACTGGATATATCATTAGTCCCTTGTAGCGAAGAAGCGATGCTAGGAATAGGGCTATATCTCTCCAGCTCTTCCCATAGTTCTCCATAACAATCGCTATAGAGTCTATATGGAAATCCGTGATCGCTGACTTAATGAGGCCATCTCTAACCTTCCTAAGAAACTGCTTACATGCGTCCGCATGGCTCTCCGCCAACTCTACCTCCAAGAAAATGTTTGAGTCAATCAACACTACTTTATCCAAGGGTTTTCCTCGTCCTGATTTCTCGGGCTTCATGCTGTAATTCAACCCCGGACTTTTTAACGTGAGAAAGCATCCCATAGATGGCTTCAATTGGATCCTCAATTGACTCCACAACATCAAGAAACTCTGAGACTTGTAAGAGCCACATATTTATTGCCTTCTCACATGCTATGCTTAATGAACCTTTACCATAACCGTAAAGTTTCATAGCGGCTTCTCTAAACTTACGCTCCAATTCATCAGATATGTAAACTTTTATTCCACCCATTTTGTTCCCTAATCACTAAAGAACTTTAGAACTTTATATCTTTTATGCATCTAGATTAAATATGTTAGTGGCATTGATGCTACGTAGCATGTCCACCTACATACTTAGTTGGATTTTTGTCGAAAATATCTTTACATGGTTTACTGCAGAAGTAGTATGTTTTGCCCATATATTCCGATTTGATTTTGGCAATTTTCTCATTAACGTTCATTCCGCAAACCGGATCTTTAGCCATCCTAGATTCCACCTCCCTAAAGTTTATTCCATCATAACTTTTGTAATTTGAGGGTTGCCGAGTTAAGAGTGATAAAAGAGAGAGCTGAATGCCATTGCCCCAGCAGCTATTAGCGGAGTTAGCAGTCCGGCTGCGGCTATTGGAATGGAGAACACATTATAGATGAGGGCCCAGAAGAGGTTCTGTTTAATCTTCCTCATGGTTGCCCTACTAAGCCTTATCGCCCTAAAAACATCTCTTAAGTCGTCTTTAATGAGAATTATTCCGCCAGCCTCCTTGGCTATGTCTGTTCCACTGCCTATCGCTATGCCAATATTTGCCTGGGCGAGGGCTGGCGCATCATTGATTCCATCACCAACCATAGCAACCACCTTACCCTCACTCTGTAGCTTCTTAATAACTTTAACTTTCTCCCATGGTAGAATATTAGCGATAACGCTGTCAATGCCTAACTGCTTAGCCACAGCTTTTGCTGTCCGCTCATTATCCCCAGTTAACATAATGGCCTCGAGATCCATCTCCTTAAGTTGTTTTATTGCTTCAGTAGCTTCCTCCTTGGGCGTGTCCATCGCAGCGATTATCCCAATTATCTTTCCATTAACCGCAAGAAGCATCAGGGTTTTACCTTGCTCCTCAAGCTCAACCAGTTTATCCTCTACATGCGCAATATTGACTCCATTGTTTTCCATCAACCTTCGGTTTCCAAGGAGTATTTGATGGTTCCTATGAAGGGCTTTAACCCCCTCTCCAGGAATCACCTCGAGGGAATCCACATCTGGAATATTTAATCCCAGGGTGCTTGCCGCCTTAACAACGGCTTCTGCGAGAGGATGCTCCGAACCCTTCTCCGCGATTGCTGCTAACTCCAAAACCTTCTCTTTGCTGTGGTCTCGGGGGATTTGAACCCCCTATGAACTTAAATTTGACAAAGGTTCTCTACGAGGCTATCATACCCGGACAGGAAGCAAACACTCTAGTGAAATATAAAATAATTGCGTATGATAATGCAGGGAACTTCGCAGTTGAAGACAATAATATGGCGTATTATGCGTATACAGTGATACCTGAATTCCCATTCTCCATCATTCTCTTATTAGCGCTCATATTTTCTACGCTATCCATTACTGTTTTCAAGAGTAGGCAAAGAACAAAGAGATTCTAAAAACCATTAAACCCATTCCCTTCTTTTTCTCACAAAAACAGCGTAACCTTAACACTAAAAATTTGACTATTTTTAGTTTTGCTGTAACCTCGAGTTAAATAATTATTCAATTATTTTTATTTTTCCATCCTTCATTAGTTGCAGCAGCCTTTTTAACGCGTTTACCTCCTCTGCTGTGAGGTGTTCTTCGTGGTTTACGACTGCTTCTATTGATAGGGCTAATCCGCACCTGTTGCATATCTTCGCCTCCAGTGGGTTGCTGTAGCCGCATCTAGGGCATATTTTAGGCCTTAAAGCTGGCTCCTCGCGCTCAGTCTCCCTCAAGCCGTATATGCCCAGAATATCCTCGTCTATGTCTCTGCCTGATAGGTGCACGTATATGCTTGGCATCTTGCTGCCCTGCTTCTAACCGAAGTAGGCGTTCATTTGAGCCTCCGTAAGCTTCTTAGCCAAAAATGTTGCCCTACTATGGCGGAATGCGTGTGGATGAACATTCTTCTTTAAACCAGCTCTGGCAGCTGTTTCCTTCAGAATTTTGCTGAAGGCTCCGTAGCTGAGTGGCTTGCCATCGTGGAGTCCGCAGAATAGGGGTGCATCCTTCTTATCCTTTTTCGGGTGGTTCTGAATCCAGTTTAATAAATAGGGCATGGAGGCTACAACTGGTACGCGCCTGGAGCCAGTCTTGCCCCTCAGAATCAGGGTTACATACTTCTCGTTAAACTGGATGTCAGATAAGCGCATGGCTGCTAGCTCGCCCACACGCGCTCCGCTCTCATACAGTGTTATAATGAATGTTTTATCTCGAATGTTTGAGGCTGCCTCAACAAGGCGCATGACATCTTCCTCGGTTAGGAGCTCGCTCGGCAGCAGCGTATCCTTGCTCTTCAGGGTCGTGGTTATCCAATCCACCTCCGGCGGATACCTCTCTCCGTTCCCCTTCAACCACCTGAAAAACTTCTTTAAGACAACCTTATAATTCTGCCTTGTCCAGGCGCTCAATCGCCTATTACGCTCAAGGCTGGCAACAAACCTCTCAACATCCCCGCGGGTAACCTCCATGAAATCCTTGCGCATGAAACGGCTTACCCTAGCAAGCGTCTGCACATACTTGTAAACCCTAGCGGGACACAAGCCAGTGCTGAAGCAGTACTCCATAAAGCGCCTAATATGCCCAACATTAGCGTCAACAAAACCAGCATACTCACGGAGCCCACTCAGAAAACTCTCCAAGCGCCCCGGCAAATTATAAATGTCCCTTTCAGCAACCACTCGCCCCATAAATAATACTGTGAAATGACTCTGTCCTTAAACTTTTGGTTGGAGGCCGCCGCCGGGATTTGAACCCGGCCTCCAGGCTCCACAGGCCTATACCACCAGTGTTCTATTTTTTGGGTGTCTGTACGCTACCAGACTCCGCGGCTTGTTTTAGGCTTAAGTCTCTACGTTACGGCGGCCACCAAATATTTTCTTCACAAGTTTACTTTTAAGGGTTTCTTTTAATCTTTATTCTTTATATACTCTTGACTCTTAAGATTATTTGCATTGGTGGCTGCGATAACTTATGAGTGAGGTGTCTCCGCCCGAAATAGAATCTTATTTGAGAGGAAAGACTCTACTCGTTTACCTGTTTATGCTTAAGGCACGGGACTCGCCGGTTGGCGTTAGAGAGATCCAGAGGGCTTTAGGTTTTTCAAGTCCAAGTGTTGCTGCGCATCACTTGGAGAAGTTATGCTCTTTAGGTTTAGTTGAGAAGACTTCTAGGGGTGAATATCTACTCGCTAAAGAGGTTAAGGTGGGGGTTTTAAGATTTTTTATGAGGCTTGGGCGCTTTATGGTTCCTAGGTTTCTTTTTTACTCGATTTGGTTCTCCACGATGCTCATCTTTTATTTAGCCTTTTACGGGCATAGTTGGAGTATACATAATATTGTAGCTATAATTTTCGGTGTCTTAGCATGCGTAATCTTCTGGTTTGAAACTGTAAGATTATGGTTAGAGAAGTCAATTTAATTCCTATTAAGCGGAAAATCAAATATACTGTAATAAGTTACTTTGAATGTGTTAGGAGGCAATCTGTATGAAGTTAGCCATTCAAGAGAATTTGGTTCCAGGTAGAACTTTAATTGAAAAACTTCGGAATCTTGAGAAATATGGTTTTGAAGGAATTGAGGTCTGGGGTAATGATCTGCCGCAGCGTTTTAGGGAAGTCAAAGAGGCCTTAAGTACATCAGGTATTAAGATTTCAACGGTCTGTAGCGGGTACAGCGGCGACCTCTTAGGATTAGACCGAAAGACAAGAGAGCTGGCCATCGAGGGTATAAAGGAGAGACTTAAAATATGCGCTGAACTTGGAGGTGTTGGTGTTATAACCGTCCCAACATTTGGCGGTCCAAAGGTTCCAGATCTCTTTCCATGGTATGTTGATGTCAAGGATGTTGAAAAGAAGATTCTAGTGGAGGAATGTAAGATTCTAGGCGAGTACGCTGATGATGTTGGCGCATATGTTCTACTTGAGCCATTAAACCGCTATGAAACCCACTTTATAAATAGACTCCAACAAGCAGTTGAGATATGCGAATCTGCTGGGAAGGAACATATAAAAATTATGGCGGACTTCTTTCACATGAATATCGAGGAGGCAGATATACCAAAAAGTATAGAGAAAGCAGGCGGGTACATAATGCACGTACACTTGGCGGACAGCAACCGCCTATTGCCTGGATATGGGCATACAGACTTCAAATCTGGCTTTCTCAGTCTTAAAAAGATTGGCTACAAAAACTTTATGGCGCTTGAATGCGGTATACCGGGGAATCCGGAAGAAGAGCTTCCGAAGTGTGTAAAATACTTAAGGAGCCTATTTTAGAATAATCTGCCTTTGTTGGGTGATAATTTTTGGAGAAAATCCGGATTGGTTTTGTTGGTTGCGGTGGAATTGCTGCGGAACACATGAAAGGTCTCATTAAAAATCCAACTGTTTCTCTTGTTGCATTCTGCGATACGGATCCAAGCCGAGCTAAAGCGGCTGCTGAAAAGTTTGGTGCTGGTGGCGCTAAGACGTTTGATAGGGCTGAAGATATGTTCGATAGAGTTGAGGTTGATGCGGCGTTTTTCTGCATTCCGCCATATGCACATGGCTCTGAGATGGTGGCTATAGAGCATGGTATACCATTTTTTGTCGAGAAGCCAATACACTTGAATCTTGAGCAAGCCAGGAGGATTTCTTCAGAGGTCAAAAAGAGAGGTCTTATCACAAGCGTTGGATACATGAACCGCTATAGAAAAAGCATTCGCATGGTAAGGGATATTCTTCGCGAAGATCCGCCAATACTAGTTTTAGGTGGTTGGATTGGTGGAACACCAAAAATGTCGCCAGGGGTGCCAATATGGAATTGGTGGATAAGAAAGGAATTAAGTGGTGGACAGTTCCATGAGCAGGTGACGCATACTGTTGACTTAGCTAGGTTTCTGTGTGGTGAGGTCGAGGAAGTTCATGCGTATCCTGCGAGGGGATTTAATAGAAATGTTGCGCCAGAATATAATATTGAAGATGCAAGCGTAGTTAATATGAAGTTTGTTAGAGGAGCTGTTGGAAGCTTTTGGGCTTCATGTTCATCAAATGGTGGAGGAGGAGGCGTGACATTAAGTATATATGCCGGCAAGACGACGGCGTTATTCTCTGGATGGGAGCATAATCTAAGGCTGCTACGTTTAAATAAGGAGCCGCTAGAGGTTCCAGGCGAGCCAAATATATTTGAGATAGAGGACTATGCTTTTATAGAGGCAGTGCGCCTTAACGACCCAACTAAGGTTCTGTGCACTTATGATGATGGACTAAAGACTATGGAAGTTACCATAGCAGCTAACATGTCTATGGAGGCCGGGAAACCAATCAGGCTTCCAATTTAATTCTAACATGGAGAGAGTTTGCCAAAACTCTAGATATAAATTATATTTCAATAAATTTGCTAAGAGGGATTAGGAGAGGGGTATTAGTGAATGTCTTCTGAAAGAACGTTTAAAGTTCCGGAGAGATTAAAGTGGTGGATAGAGGCTAGGTTTGGTATGTTTATTCATTGGGGTTTATATGCTATTCCAGCTCGCGGCGAGTGGGTGATGTTCTTTGAGCGTATACCCAAAGCCGAGTATGCCAAGTTTGCTAGGAAATTTAATCCCAAAAGATTTAACGCTGATGAATGGGTCTCTTTGGCTAAAGAGGCTGGTATGCGCTACATTGTGTTGACAACTAGACATCACGACGGTTTTTGCCTTTGGGATAGCAAAGTCTCTGATTTCACATCAGTTAAGTCTGCTGCAAAGAGAGACTTCATCGCTGAGTACGTTGAGGCATGTCACAAAGCTGGCCTACGAGTGGGCTTCTACTATTCATTGCTAGATTGGCGTTGGCCAGAATATTGGGAGGGGCCCACCAAAAATCCAGAGGGTTGGGCTAAATTCCGTGAGTATGTGCATGAACAGGTCCGCGAGTTAATGAGCAATTATGGAAAGATAGATATACTTTGGTATGATGGCGCATGGCCTTACACGTCTGAAGATTGGCAGTCCCAACGCTTAAACTCTATGGTTCGCAGTCTACAGCCGGATATAATCATTAATAATCGTTCCGGTCTGCCAGAGGATTTTGAGACGCCCGAGCAGCAAATAAGATATTTTGATAGACCTTGGGAGTCCTGTATGACTATAGATGAATCTTGGTGGGGCTACCATGCGGGCGATAAGCACTTGAAGAGCCCGCTTGAGATAGTTCGGCTATTGGTTCGTTGTGTTGCTGGAAATGGTAACCTACTCTTTAATGTTGGTCCTAAAGCCGACGGAAGCATACCAGAAAAATATAAGCGTAGACTTAGGGTTGTAGGCGAGTGGCTTAAGGAGAACGGTGAATCAATTTATGGTGCGGGAGCAGCGCCGTTTGGGGCTAGCCACCTTGGGCTTGTTACAGCCAAGGGTAATGTAATCTATGTACATATCTTATATTGGCCAGGTAAGGAGGCATGTGTGGCTGGAATAAAGAACAAAGTTGTTAAAGCACATTTATTAGCAACTGAAAAATCACTGCCATTTGAGCAGAAGGGAGACCGCCTATTTATCCGAGGTCTCCCAAAAACCCCACCGGATCCCATAGACACGGTTATAATGCTCGAGCTAGAAGGAAAACCTGAAGTAGCTCCTCCATCCTTCTGGAAATAATTCTGGCAACAAAAACCCTAAAAAGTTAATTAACTATACCCTCCATTTTTATTCCTATGAGATACATTGCTAGGGTTGAGGTTAGATTAAAGCCCGGTCACTCTGACCCTGAAGGTGAAACTACTAAAGATGCGCTTGTAGAACTGAATTATGCTGTTGAATACGTTAGGGTTAGTAAGGTTTATGAGATAGTATTTGAGGCTCAGTCTATTGAAGACGCTAAATCTAAGGTTGAAGAGATGTGCAGAAGGCTTTTGGCTAACCCAGTTAAGGATGATTACAAATACCATATAGAGGAATCGTGGAAATGAATAGACAACTATATATCAGAAGAAGGGATCTACCATTTGAGCTCTATGAGGTTAATATAATTGAGGCAAACGATGAGGATCTTGTTAAAGTAAGCGAGGAGATGGGCTTAGCCCTAAATCTTGAGGAAATGAAGTCCATAAAAGCCTATTTCATTGAGAAGCATAGAAATCCAACTGATGTTGAGTTGCAGACGCTTGGGCAAACTTGGAGCGAGCACTGCTACCATAAAACATTCAAAGGTATAGTTGTCCTTCAAGATGGAAGAGAGATTAACTCGCTTTTCAAGACATTTATAGCTAGAGCAACGCATGAGCTTAATATGCCATGGTGCATTTCAGTCTTCGAGGATAACGCCGGAATAGTCCAATTTGAGGGTGACTATGGAATAGCCGTTAAGGTCGAAACCCATAACCACCCTTCGGCCATAGAGCCCTTTGGTGGAGCTGCAACTGGGGTTGGAGGAGTGATTAGAGATATACTTGGAGTATGGGCTGATCCAATAGCATGCACAGACGTGCTAGGCTTCGGACCGTTAGACTACGATTTTAATAAGCTTCCACCTGGAATAAAGCATCCAAAATACATTTTTAGGGGCGTCATTGCTGGAATTGGTAGCTATGGCAACAACATGGGCATACCAACAGTTAATGGAGCTATATACTTCGATGAGAGCTATACTGGAAATGTCGTCGTCTATTGCGGATGCATTGGAATACTCCCAATAAGCAAATATACTAAAAGAGCTAGAGCAGGAGATCACCTCATTCTAGCTGGTGGCAGAACAGGCAGAGATGGAATACATGGTGTTACATTCGCATCACTAGAGTTAACCGAAAAGTCTGAGGAAGTTTCTAGGCCAGCTGTTCAGATAGCAAATCCAATTGAAGAGGAGAAGCTCAAAAGGGCCATAATAACCATAAGAGATCTCGGATTAGCAACCTCAATAACGGATTTGGGTGGAGGTGGACTCTCAAGCGCTGTAGGTGAAACAGCACATAGATATAATTGCGGGGCTTATGTAGAACTCGATAGAGTCATACTTAAGTATCCAAATATTGCTCCTTGGGAGATTTATATATCAGAATCACAGGAGCGCATGCTACTAACGGTTCCAGAAGAAAATTTAAACACGGTTCTGAAGATTTTCCGAGATGAGGATATTGAAGCGGTTTCAATAGGAAGATTAACTAGCGACGGGACCTTGAGGATATTTCATAGGGGCTTCATGATTGCTGAGATTGATATAAAGTTTCTCTTTAGTCCGCCAAAATCTAAGAAATTCGCCAAATTCACTAAACAGAGGTTATTAGAGCCTTTTTTCGTGGAGCCAGAAAATTTGACGAACTGCCTTATGGAAATTTTATCTTCACCTAATGTTGCCAGCAAAGAGTCTGTTGTCAGAACGTATGACCATGAAGTTAAGGGGAATACTGTTCTGAAGCCATTCTGTGGAAAAAATAGTGGACCGAGCGATGCAGCTGTTATAAAACCACTTGATGACTCTTGGAGAGGTGTGGTAATTTCATGTGGAATGAATCCGCAATATGGTAAAATTGATGCTTACTGGATGGCTGCCTCTGCGATTGATGAGGCTATCCGCAATAATGTGGCGGTTGGCGGGCGAAGGATAGCATTGCTTGACAACTTTGTTTGGGGAAACCCGGAGAAACCAGATAGGTTGGGTTCGCTTGTTAGAGCTTGTATGGCGTGCTATAAATTTGCGAAAGGTTTTAGGACGCCATTCATATCAGGCAAAGATAGCTTATATAATGAGTCGCCACTCGGCCCGGTTACGCCAACTCTATTAATAACGGCCATAGGAATTATTCCCGACGTGAGAAAGGTTATCTCTATGGATTTGAAGGAGCCTGGTGATTTACTATATATTATTGGGCGAACTTATGCCGAGTTGGGCGGGTCAGAATATTATAAACTTAGAAACTTTCTTGGAAGAAGCGTTCCGAAAGTTCGGCTAAGAGAGGCTAAGCGCAACATTGGGGCAATAGCTAGAGCGATTAACAAAGGTTATGTAAGAGCATGCCATGACCCCTCTGAGGGCGGTTTAGCAGTAGCCGCGGCTGAGATGGCTTTCGCTGGGGGATTGGGTCTTGAGATTTGGTTGCAGAATGTTCCAGGAGCAGATGAGATCCGTAGAAGTGATTATGTATTCTTCTCTGAGTCGAACAGCCGGTTTCTTGTTGAAGTTCCTGAAGAGTGTAAGAAAGATTTTGAGTCGACTGTAAAGGGGACCTATTATGCGGTAATCGGCAAAGTTAGAAGCGACGAATCCTTTAAAGTTTACGGTCTTGATGGAAAGCTTATTGTGAATACAGATGTACGCACATTAATGGATGCTTGGAGGAAGCCGCTTTCCAGAGGTTGAAAGCCTTATGAGGCGTAAGGAAATCAGGGTCTGCATAATTAGGGTTGGCGGAACAAACTGTGATGCCGAGACTAAGAGGGCCTTTGGAGATCTTGGCGCTAAAGCCTTTATATACCATCTAAATGAGGTGTCAAAGAGGAAAATTTTGCTTGATTACCAAATCTTAGTATTTCCCGGAGGGTTCTCCTATGGTGACTATGTTAGAGCTGGAGCGATACTCGCGAAGAGCGTTATGGCCAGAATTGGCAGTGAAATAAAAGCGTTTGTAGATGAAGGCAGACCAATACTGGGGATATGTAATGGCTTTCAGATTCTTGTGGAGGCTGGTTTGCTTCCGGGAATTAATGGTATAAGCGATTATCCTGAGGCTGCTTTGGCAACAAATATTCCAGTGGGCTATAGGTGTAGATGGGTTTACTTAAAGCTTGAGAGCAACGGAAAATGTGCCTTCACATGGATCATACCTGGAAATCGTGTTCTCCGAATACCAGTAGCTCATGCCGAGGGGAGATTTATTCTGCCGAGTGATAAAGAATTGGATAAACTTCTAGATAATAAACAGATAATCCTTAGATATTGTGATGAAAATGGCATCTATGCTAATGGGCGTTTTCCGGAGAATCCTAATGGTTCCCTTTATGATATAGCTGGTATATGTAATCCCGAGGGAACAGTATTTGGCTTAATGCCCCATCCAGAAAGAGCTTATTACGGTTGGCAGCTGCCTGATTGGACAAGAATAGGTAAACCTCCAAAATATGGCGATGGTAAATTTATATTCGAATCCGTGGTGGAGTACGTTGCAAAAAAGTTTTAGCTTGACACATGAACCTAAAGGGTGTAAAGATTGAAGAAAACTCTTGTCATAGGGGACTTAAACGTTGATGTGATAATAAGCGGGATGACGGAGTTCCCTGAGCTTGGACGGGAGATACTATGTAAAGATATTAGAACACTGCTAGGCGGTTCAGCGTCAATATTCGCCTGCAGATTATCTCAGCTGGGTGCTAAGGTAGATATTATCGGAAAAATCGGAAGAGACGAGAATGGGATGATAGTTCTAAATACACTCAAGGAGAATGGTGTTGGGATTGGCAGGGTTATTGTTGAGGATAAACTTAAAACTGGCGTAACGGTTTCGCTTACCTATCCGGAGAATAAGGCGTTAATAACATTTATGGGTAGTATAGGTGCGCTCGAACCTTCTGACATTAAAACCGAAATATTCAAAGAATATGATCATCTGCATGTTTCATCAATATATCTGCAGCCGAAACTACTTATTGCCCTCAGCAAAATATTTGCTGAGGCAAAAAGAATCGGGTTGATTACATCCCTAGATCCCCAGTGCGATCCCGAAGGAAAATACAACCATATATGGGATATACTGGAGCATGTCGATATTTTCTTACCAAATGATAGTGAAATAACCGGAATAACTAGGCTAGAAAACCCAATAGAAGCCCTGAGAAAGATCGGTTTAAAGGTAAGGACTATCGTCGTGAAATGTGGCAGCCGCGGTGCTATTGGTATGCTTGATGGCGAAGTGGTGAGCATAAAAGCCTTCAAGATAAAACCTGTGGACACAACTGGCGCTGGAGACTCTTTTGACGCTGGGTTCATATACTATTTTGTGCATAAAAGCAAAGGCTTCGAGGAATCTATAAGATTTGCGAACGCGGTTGGAGCACTTTCATGTCTTTATATTGGCGGAGCGGAAGGAAAGATAACCGAAGAAGAAACTCTAAGGTTTATTAAGGAAAGTTTAGCCTTCACTGAACGATGAATGTGCACACTTATGGTGTATCTATATGAATCTCCTTAAGTTGACATCTCTTTCAGATAGGGAGCTCGAGATTAGAGGTATTAAACATACGCCGAAAGAAATATTATCTCAACCAAAATTGTGGATTGAAAGCTATAAGCTTCTAAGGAGCAAATGGAGCGAGATAAGGGATTTTATTGAAGATAGAATTCTATCAAAAAGAAATGGAAGAGTAATTCTCTCAGGCGCTGGTTCATCACACTTTATTGGCCTATCTTGCGAAGATCTCTTAAGGAGAATATGGTATGTAGATGTTGAGTCAAGAGCATGCACAGAGATTGTAACCTCTTTTGAATCGATTCTTCTCAAGCATTTAGATACAACAATGCTTTACTTCTCTAGATCAGGTGAAAGCCCAGAAATCTTGGGAACTTTTCTCTTAGCCGACAAGATCTGCGAGAGAATTTCCCACATAATTATTACATGTAATAGACATGGTAGACTTACATATCTGAGAAGTAAAGGTGAAGACAGAGGTGAAAATAATGTTCTTCGAATAATACTCCCGGAAGAGACTAACGATAAAGGGCTTGCAATGACATCCTCATTTACAACAATGCTAATGACAGCTCAATTCTTAGCGTATATACGAGAAATAGATTGGTATGAAAAAATAATCCGTCTCGCTTCAGAGGCCGCTGAAAGAATGCTTAGAGAATACTCTAGCATGATCGAGGAGATAGCGGAGCTGGATTTTGAGAGGGCTTTCTTTCTTGGCACTGGCCCATTATATGGGTGTGCCGTTGAGTCACACTTGAAGCTCCAAGAGTTAACTGCGGGTCGAATCATATGCAAGTTTGATTCCTATCTTGGCGTTAGACATGGTCCTGAGGTTGCTATAGACGATAAAACTATTGTTGTATATTATGTCTCATACAACCCGTTTATTAGGCAATATGAAATCGACCTTATGGAGGATCTGCATAGTAAGGGCTTAGGCCTAAAGAAAGTTGCCGTTTGCTGCGGAATAAAAGAATGTGTTGAGCGCTACGTTGACTACGTGATCGATGTTGGTGGCGGAATATACGAAATCCCAGATTACTGCAGACCAATAGTCGACGTGATATTTGGTCAGCTTCTAGGATTATTCAAATCGCTTAATATGGGCTTAAAACCGGATAACCCAAGCGAGAAGGGTGTAATAACGCGAGTCGTTAAAGGAGTGAAAGTCTACGATTACGATGCATATAAAAATCTAAAGCAATTTAAGGTTATAGTTTAACAATATGCAGAGGTTGCGGTAAATTGATTATTTGGAGGCGGCTGATTGGGTAAACGTGGACATATGGACTCAAAAGTTAGGGTTATATTGATTGGCGTTGGTGCCATAGGCTGCGAGATTGCCAAGCTTCTGCTGAAAAGAAATTGGATAAGAATCGTTGGAGCTGTGGATCCAGACCCAAAGAAGGTTGGTAAGGATCTTAGTGAGGTTCTAGGGCTTAAAGAAAGACTGGGTATACCAGTTCTTGGGAACATCGGCGAATTAAATATTGCGGGGGATGTTGCCATACATGCAACTACATCTTATCTAGAGAGGGCTTATCCGCAGATAGTCGAACTGATCAAGCGGGGCTTAAATGTTATATCCACATGTGAGGAGTTGTCATATCCCTACGTTGTGAGTGATGAGTTATCAAAGAATATTGATGAGTTATCAAAAAAATATGGGGTTACTGTCCTTGGAACTGGAATAAATCCGGGCTTTCTTATGGATACGCTCGTAATAACTCTAACATCTGTATGCCATGATGTCAAGCACATATATGTAGAGAGGATTATAGACGCCGCTAAGCGTAGATTACCCTTCCAGATCAAAATTGGTGCAGGATTGAGGGTTGAAGAATTTAAAGAGAAAATAGCTAGAGGTGAAATTACCGGTCACATTGGGCTTAAGCAGTCTATAGCAATGATTGCGGATGCGCTGGGCCTAAAACTCGAGAGCATCGAGGAGGAGCCAGCTGAGCCAGTAATAGCCGAAAAAGAGATAAAGAGCCATTTTATTAGCGTTAGACCCGGCCTAGTAGCTGGCTTAAGCCAGAGAGCCCATGGAATTTTAGGCAATAAGCAGCTCGTTACGCTTGCCTTTAAGGCGTACATAGGGGCTAGCGAGGAATACGACTCAATAACTATTGAAGGTGCTCCTACAATTTATCAAAAGATAACACCATGCATTCATGGCGATGCTGGAACAGCAGCAATAATCGTAAACATGATACCAAAAGTCGTTAATGCCCAACCAGGACTTAAGACAATGAAGGATATGCCAGTTCCATCCGCTATTCTTGGAGATATCAATTTTTCGTAAAAAATAAGCAGTCTATAATAGTCCATCCCAAGCTCTAGGAGAGATGCATTTCCCCTCTTCTCTACTCTTTATCAATTTTGACCTTTTATGGTATTAAAGTTGACGACTTATATTCATTTAGTTGATGTAACCGAGCTAATAATATTTTAGGCTCTTAAATTTGCTAAGTTGTCTTTGCATCTCTTTTAGAATATTACCTTCATTATTCTCTTTGCTAATGAGTATATTACTGTAGTTAGAGTGAATGCTACAAAACCGTAAATAAACTGTGGCATAAAACATAGTTTGAATTGATGTATGGATCAACGTACAGCTTAGCGAAATCGAGTTGCACATAACCATAAGCATAGTAGCCTTATACTTAGAGTAAGACACATTTAATGTGGCCCGTTTAATATTCCAGTAGTCAAAGGCTTTTTTAATTATTCTACCTACATCCACATCAATATCACATCACTTCCTTCTCTTACAAAAGGAGCTAACCGAACATCTATAACCAATACTCTTATAAACGGGCAAATCATATTTATCATCAAGCTTAAGGATTAAAGCGACATTAACATTAAAAAATACTTCTTGAGTCGTGCGGGTCATCTTTAACATAAAGTGTCGGATCCGACCGCTTCACAATGACTTTTAGAAAGATAAAACATCTTTGGGACTATTCTAAAAGTTATATTAGGCAATAAGTCTTTTTATAGCCCATCTGTATCATTTACCGTTAGATACGCTATCCCATTTTTCGAAGTAAACGTTTGAACCATAGCCTATTGCCTCTGCAAGCCAATAATTCGGGTCGTTCATATCAGATTCAACGATCGAAAATGAGATATTGCTCAAGTAAAGCATGGAGAGAAGCACAATGATAAGTGATGCGAGTAAACATGCAAATATCCTTTTTACAGCCATTGCATCTTACTCCTCTTTAATAAAAAACACTAAAAAAGAATGGTTGAAGAATTTGTAATTAAATTCCCTAAATCAAGAGAAAGCCTTTTTTTACGATTTTTTCGACTGTTGGAATTTTTTCACAAAATAAAGAGTGGTAGAGGAGTTACGTAATTCCCACGTTTCTTTATGAATTTCTTGAAAATGATTGTTTAGCTTCATTTACCCGATAACTTGACTTCTCTAATTTTTATTATTGGGAAGAAATGTCCTTTACCAAATGTTCGCCCTTCTTTTGATATCATCTCAATATTTCTGAAGAGGTTTAATAGGTGTCCTCCAGCCATTAAGTTTTTAACCGGATGCTTCTTTTCGCCATCCTCTATTAAGAAGCCCTCATCTATTGTTGTTGAGAATTCCCCTGAAACCATATTCGGTATGAATGAAGCGTTTGTAACAAGGATGCCTCTTCTAGTTTCTGAGATTATCTCCTCTAAGGTGCTATAGCCTGGTTTAACCCTTATATTACTTGGACCGGCGCCTACATATCCACCGTAACCGCTTCTTATAGCATGTCCCGTCGATTCAACATTAATAATGCCAGCTGAGTAAGAGTTGTGAAGGAATGTTAACACGGTTCCTTTTTCTATAACCTTTAATCGCCTCTTAGGAACACCCTCACCATCGTAGGTATTGCTGGCTATTGCCCCTGGAATTGTTCCATCATCTAGGATCTCTAGATTTTCAGGCCCTATCTGCTTGCCTATGAGATTCGATGCAAACGTTCTCCCCTTGACAGCTGATTCGCCTGATAAGGCCGATAATAAGCTGGAAAATAACGAACCGGATACCTCGGGAAGTAATATCAGAGGAAGGGAACCGCTCTCAACTTTTCTAGAGCCAAACTGTTCTATCGCTTTCTCAGCAGCCCTCTTGCCTATCCAATAAGGATCTATCTCGGACAATGATATGCTATAGTCAAATTCATAGGAGCTTCCAACATCATCTCCCTCCCTATATATGGGCTGCAAGTAGGCTGATGCAGATGTCTTCTCAACTTCAACAGAAACGCCAGTTGAAGCCATTAAACACCCTCTTGTATGGCTTGCACCAAATCCGCCAAAATACATAGCGCCTCCACGAACCTCTTCAGCAGCCTTAATCATCTCCATTGAGATTCTGCCGGCATCTTCCATCGTTAAATTAACTATTCCCTCATCACATAATCCTGGAACCTCAGGCGCTTTTGATGGACCAGGTATACCTTTAAAGTATGGATCTGGTTGCGAAACCCTAGCGAATCCGACAGCTCTTTTAACAGTTGTTTCTATATCACTATCCTCCAGACTCTGCGAATATGCTATCCCCATACCTTTATTCTTAAAGACTCTAACCCCTAGGCCAATATCCACTCTTGATGATGATTCCTTAACACCTCTTCCGAGGATTTCAACGCTGAGAACCCTCGAGTATGATGCCACAACATCATAAAAATCCATACCGGATTTTGACAGTATTGAGATGGCTTTCTCCACTGGCGTAATTACATCTATTTCTATCATTATGCTATCTCCTCCCACCAACAACTATACCATCTATCCTGAAATGTGGTGCCCCAGCATCAACATACATGCTCTGCCCGGATTTACCGCACATGCCTGGCATCTCCATCTTTAAATCTTTGCCAACAGCCGTTATGTTTTTAAGGGCTTCAAGCGTTAGACCGCTTATGGCAACATCCCTTAAATGCTCTGTTAACTCACCTCTCTCTATTAGCCAAGCTTCCTCAACCTTGCATGTAAACTGACCCTTTTGGCTCTCAACGTAACCATATTGGGAACCAGACAAATATACACCCTCATCGATATTTTCGAGCATTTCATCCAGCGTCATATTTCCGGGGGCGAGGTAAGTGTTTGACATGCGCACGATGGGCGGATGGTGATGCGACTGAGCCCTAGCGCTTCCCTCAGGCTCACCCCCAAGCTTAGCGGCAGACTCAAGAGAATGCAGAAAACCAACTAGAATGCCATTTTTTATTATAACATGAGACTTAGCCTTTATGCCCTCATGGTCATATACGAAGTGTCCGAACCCTGTTCTCGTGGGGTCATCAATTATTGTGACGAGGTCGCTAGATATTTTCTGCCCAAGTTTATCAGATATTATTGAGCCTCCGCTAAAAACAAGGTCACCCTCACTATTATGTCCAATGGCTTCATGAATGAATAAACCACCAACTCTTGGGTCCACAACAATAGTATAGGTGCCTCTCGGGGGTGGCTGAGCACTTAGCAAGCCGACGGCCTTTTTTGCGGCTTTCAAAGTGAAATTCTCTTCGTGAATGTTCTCAATAAGCTCGTATCCAGAAACATTGCCAATAGATTCGTATCCTTCCTGCATATTATCGCCCTCTTTCGCTATAACCCGGCATGAGATATGCGTCCTGGGGGTTATCTCTTCAACTAGCGTCCCAAAAGAATTACACACAACCACCTTTGTTACTACATCTCTGTAAGTTACAAATGTATCTTTAATTCTATCGCTAAAGTTCCTTGCAGCTTTCTCTAACTCTAGAACTCTTTTTACTTTCTCTTCTGGGCTAACATCCTCTGGATTAATTTTCACATCATGCTTTATCGAGTCAACGTTGGGCTTAATTTCAACTATTTTTGCTTCCTCTCCAATATGAGCTGTTATAGATCTAGCGCCCCCTATTGCGTCAGTTAACGCCCTCTTAACACTCTCTTTCGTAGGCATATTCGTCGACGCAAATCCCCAACGTCCGCCAAAGATAACCCTAATACCAATACCTCTCAAAATTCCTGAAGATAAAGTTCTTGCAGCACCATTCTCAACACTAATGCTACTATTTCTCTCCTCAAAGTACCTCGCTTCACAAAAACTTGCACCTTCGTTAAGCCCTCTCTGAACTATTAATTCGAGGAGTTCTCTCAAGCCAGCACCAACCACTTTTCTTTGATTGTTAAATAATATGATCGGGAAGGATTTAAGATTAATTTAGATTATGGCGCTATTATTTTTTAAAGAGAGAAAAAGCAAGCATTCACGTATGACAAAGAAAAAACCGAGTTCACTTAAAATGTAAAGTAAAATATGTAGGAGATGAGGATTTAGAGCGAGAAGAGGTTGCGCTTGGATGATTTTCTTTAAAAATATAAAAATAATGAACTATCATAAATTACAAGATTACTTAAACTCCATAGATCTTAGAGGGTTGAAATCAGATCATATTAAAATTGTAGAATTGAAAGCTTATGAAAAGCAAGGGTTTAGTAACAAGATATTTCTCATCAAGGTTAAAACCAGCACTGGTTTTCACAAAGAACTCATTCTCCGGGTTTATCCAAGTAATGGTAAGAAGGCTTTAAGAGAATTTAAAATTCTAAGTATTTTGTATGATATGGGTATACCGGTCCCAGAAGTCTATGCTATTGATAAAAATGGGGAGGTTTTAGGTAAACCCTTTATAATAATGGAAAGAATTCGACAATCTTCTACAGCAAATATCTATGAGTTTATTGATGCTGCGGCGGAATCGTTAGTAAGTGTTCATAATGTTACTCCAATCGAGATTGAGGGCATCATAGAGATCAAAAATAACTATCCCCTTAATGAACTGAGAGGGATTAAAGCATTGTTGACTCTATCTATGTTGACTTCGTTAAGGAACCACATCTTTTTCGCTGAGCTCTTCAGATGCGCTGAAAATCTTGGGAAGAATCATTTTAAAGCTAGATTAAGGCTAATTCACGGCGACTACGGATTCGATAATATAATCTACAGTGGTGGTAAAGCGTACATTGTTGACTGGGAAAGCGCAGGAATAGCTGAACCTACCTTCGATGTTGCGTATGCCTTTAACTTTCTAGATTTTGACGATAGAATCTCTGGAAGAACTGGCCAAAAACTCTCAGAAGCGTTTATAAACTCGTACGAAAAGTATGGTGGATCCATTATGTACTTTGAGTTTTACAGGAAATTAGCTGCTATAAAGATTCTGGCCATATTAGAAGCCGTCTCACAGCCGGGACTGATGGGTTTTTTGTCTAAAGAATTTAGAAGACGTACTGAGAATGAGGATATTAAACGCTTCCTAGAAATGTTCAAGAGATATCTCAGAGAAATTTTAAGTCTAAAAAATTATTAATGAATTAAAAAGTAAGGCAATTTATAGAGAATTTGCTTATTTGTATTATATTCGTTAAGGCTTTAGAATTTAATTGACACCCTTCTTCCTTTATACTGCAATGTTTGATCCGGTTCTGTTTCATCTAGACCTATTCCATGTCCATCTTTGACTAGCACAATGTTAAATGTTCTTTTCCTTAGCATTTTTGGATATTTGCCAATTCTCTCATCTATAATCAAAGTTTTCTCTTTGTCCCTCCACTCCAAATTAATCAAGCTGTACTCGCCATTTTCATAGCGGTTAGTTTCTCCATCATCTTCGTATATGGTGAATGAGCCATCTGCACCTTGATAAACTCTAATTTCCATGGGATTCATGGGTTTTTCTCCAGCATATTGAAGCGATGGCCCCATTGGAACTATTGAGCCTGCCTTAACGTGTATTGGGAGAATATCTAGCGGTGTAGGTGTGTCGATAATTTGTCCTCCCTCAATCCTACTGCCAGTCCAGAAGTCGTACCAACCACCGGTTATTTTTGGGAGATAAATTTTTCTACTTGGAACTTTAGGAAGCGTTACAGGGCTAACCATTATAGCTGGACCAAACATATACTGGTCCTCTATATTAAGTGCTCGTAGGTCATCTCTAAAATCCATTACAAGTGGGCGCATAATTGTATAGCCTTGGCTCGTAACCATCCAAGCCACAGTATATATGTATGGTAAGAGCCTATACCTCAATTTAATATATTTTACGAGTATTTTCTCTGCTTCAGGACCGAACATCCACGGCTCCTTAGCATATGTTGTGCCATGAACCCTGAAGATTGGGCAGAAAGCACCCCATTGAAACCATCTTATGAAAACTTCTCTGTAGGATTCTGTCTCGGGGTTTCCGCTGAAGAAACCGCCTATATCAGTTGTCCAATATGGTATACCTGATATGGAGAAGTTTAGTCCAGCGGGAATCTGCTCTCTAAGAATGCCCCAATCATGGCATATGTCGCCCGACCAGGTTATAGCCGAATAACGTTGCTGGCCAGCGAATGATGAACGCGTGAGTATGACAACTCGTTTATTTGACGTACCGCGTTGTCCCTCGTAAACGGCCTTAGTAGTCATCAGGGAGTAGGCGTTAACATAGCGGGCTCCTGATCCCATAGCCGTTTTAGTTGAATGGAATGGTGTATAAAATGATGACCAGCCAGCCCCGGTTTCTGGTTCAGTTGCATCAAGCCACCATCCGTCAAAACCGATATTAAAGAAAGTCCTCTTAATATATTTCCAATAAAGACTCCTTGCGCCTTCATTAAATGGATCATAGCATCTTGTATTCGGGCATATGTATCCTTTACTAGACATTTCCTTATAGACATCCGTGTTCACATCGAAGATGGGCCATATTGAAATTAATACATGCACGTTGAGAGTATGAAGGTCTTTAACCATTTTAGATGGGTCTGGAAAACTCTCTTCATCGAATTTAAAGGCGTTCCAACCATGTTTACCCCAATACATCCAATCTTGAACTATGACATCTATTGGGATGCCTCTTTCTCTAAATGTTTTAGCGGCTTCAACTATTTCGCTCTGAGTCTTATACCGCTCCTTTGACTGCCAATAACCATAGGCCCAAAGCGGCAATAGGGGGGCGCTGCCAGTTAGCTCCCTATAGGATGCTATAATATCATCTATGCTCGGCCCGTAAATGAAATAGTAATCAATAGAATCTGCTGCCTCAGACCACCATGTAAGTTTGTCTCCTTCATCATCTTTAAAACTATCTACTCTTGTCATTGAGCAATTATCCCAAAGTATTCCATAACCTCTACTAGACACTAAAAATGGTATTGCTACATCCCAGTTTCTTTGTATAAGCGTGATTGAGCGCCCCTTGTAATTGAAGACGCCTGGATGTTGTCCTAAACCATAAAAGCACTCGTTTCCAGAGACCGAAAATACTTGCTCTACTTGATAAGTCTTTTCGCCAGCCACTTCAGTTTGGATCGCCCCCCTATTTTGCTCTTTTAGAATAATGTTTCCTGAAGTGTCACAGAATTCTATTAGACCAGTCTTAAGGTTGACTGAAGCGGAAATCTTATCAGTTACTAGAGATACTTTTCCATTCCTTTCTTCCATATTCCAAATCACAGACTTTAAGGTCCTCTTTATTACAGCTAGACTACTGTCTTTAGGCAGTAGATCAGTAGGCGAATAAGTTATGCGGATAACATTGTCGCTACACAATTGCAGTCGCAATTTACCTAAAGGCGCAAGATCAAAAAGAACCTCCCTCTCATCTTTTGCGTAAGATTTAACCTTATACATCATTTTTCCCTCAAAAACAATATATTAATTCAGTACTAAATTTATAAATGATTTGTATATAAAAGAAACAGTGAAGCGCTAATTAAAATATGTCTAATCTGAAACTTTTCAGATTGGAGGTGGAATAATCTTCCGCTTCAATGATGGAATCCTTGACCACCTAATAAAATCAGTGCTTGGCGGCTCATTAATATAGAGCTTCTTTCTTAAGGCCTCTAGAAGATGGTTCCCTTTCCCTAAATATTCCGCGGCAGTTAAAACTCTATGATTCACGCTAGATGCAGTATCGATTACTGGTTTTATGAAATCCACCCACATTTCATCACGCAAAATATGATGATCGAGAATTATCGTTGGTACACGCTTGGCAATAGCTTTTAAGTTCTCTACAGCTAAATCTATACTCTCATGGCTCATTCTAAAGTCTGTAAGATACGTTGGTGGACCACCTATAATCGCAAGATGAGGTTCCTCGTTAATGATGATATTTAGAGTCCTCTCTGATATTGGTCCCTGAACATCTGGCGCAAAGAACACACATGCGCCTTTATGCTTAACCGCCACCATTATGACCCACCCCAAGTCTGACCCTTCTGGACCGTGAAATACAGGCTCAGAAAAAGATAAGATTGTGTCACCGAATGCAAATGTCTTACCATCCGCAAATTCAAGTCTCTCGGCATACTTGCCGCTTGTTCTAGTAAAGAGCCATCCACGCCGTCTTTGGCTGAAGTTCACAAATTCTTTATAATTTTTGGCTAAAACTATCTTCCCCTTATAGACTCTCTCGGATATTTCAGCTGAACACCAGTTGTAGGCCCAATCAGTATATGATGGTGTGTGATGATCAAAATGATAGTGGCTAACAGTTATAACATCGGCTTTCTCAGCAAATTTAATAATTTCCTCACGCCTCTCCTTGAGCGCTCTATACTCCCTTGGGTGTGGTGGAAAACCAAAACGGTTTGGACCGAGAGAAACACCTGCATCAAGCAATATTTTAATGTCAGGTGTTTCAATGTAGGTACACATTGATCTAACGCCTAAACTCTCAAAAGCAAGTGGTAGAATCATTATCTCCTTAAACTCTTGCATCTGAACACCGTTTGCTTTATTAGATGCATTATCTTAAGCAGAAAATAAAGGTATCTTATGACGCGAATAGGGCCTAGCTTCTATAAAATCATTCTTCTTGAAAAACCTCATAGTTGACTTCTACATCTGGAAACCTATTTTTGACATGCTCAATAATTTCTATAACCTGTTTCCTATTACAAAGAATAACAACAATTGCATCTCGTTCTCTCTGTAGCCTCATACTTCCACCTCAATTGTAAATGTTTAAATTATTTTGAAATTCTTTCTAACCCTACGAAATCCTGTTTACTGGTGGGTTCCGCACTCAAGATCTACATCACAGACAACAATAACTCAGAAGGGTCAGATCCGTCATCACCCACCAAAATATTCTAACGCTTCTAACAATATTTAAATGCATCACATCAATTAAATTATTGGTGGAAAAAAAGAAAAATAATGGATTAGTGAAAGCAATGTCCTATTGCCATAAGTGCGGAATAAAACTACCTGATGAAGAAGGCATTAAATTCTGCCCGAACTGTGGGACTCCGTTACCTCACACCATAATTGTTAGGAAGAAGAAAGAAACCGTATTCCAAAGACACAGAATAATAGCCTTTTTAATTGTTTTCGCACTTTGCGTGATTGCAACAGTTATTGGGGCATCAACACAACTAAGCTCACAGGATGCCCAGCAAATAAATCGGGAGATGAGAGAACTGGAAGAAGCTGTAAAAGGCAGTAATCCCCAATTCGCATCTCGCTTCATCTTTGGCAATAATTTTATGCACACCTTGATAATGTTTATTCCCGTAGTCGGGCCATGCTGGGGCTTTTTTGTTCTATACAATACGGGAGTGGCTATAGCGGCAATCAGCACGATTAATAATATTAATCCAATGTTTTCACTCTTTTCATTATTCCTATTTCCATTCACATGGATGGAGTATGTATCATATGCTCTTGCAATATCTGAAAGCTGCATACTAACCTATTTCCTATTTAAGCGTAAACTTAGAGATGAGATCACGAAGATGGCAATTATGGTTGTTGTCTGCTCTGTGATTTTGCTCCTTGCCGCTATAATTGAAACAGCTTTTATAAGCCTAATAATATGATATAATTACTTAAGTAAAACTGCTTTATATCTGCTAAAAAATGTCTATTTATAATTCAAGGTGAGCTGTTTGAGCTACGAAATGTGGACTGAAAAGTATAGACCACGTAGGCTTGACGAGATAGTCGACCAGGAAGAAATAGTCACGCGGCTCAAAAGCTTTGTTAAATCTAAAAATGTCCCTCATTGTATATTCGCAGGCCCGCCCGGAACTGGGAAAACAACAGCGGCCCTCTGCTTAGCCCATGACCTCTACGGAGAAAACTTCCGAGAGTACATAATGGAGCTAAACGCTAGTGATGAGAGAGGAATAAACGTCATTAGGGAAACCGTCAAAACCTTTGCCAGAACAAAACCTATAGGCGAGGTAACATTCAAAATACTTGTTCTTGATGAAGCGGACAATCTGACTGACGACGCCCAGCAAGCTTTAAGGCGTACAATGGAACGCTATAGTGAAACAGCGCGCTTCATATTGATAGCTAACTATAGTGGTAAGATAATTGAGCCTATACAATCGCGTTGTGCGCCTTTTAGATTTACATATTTGCCACCCGAGGCCGTAGTCAAGAGGATAAAATATATTTGCGAGATGGAGAATGTTGAAATCCTAGATGATGGTATAGAAGCCATATTAGAGATTAGTGGTGGGGATCTAAGGAGAACCGTAAATATCCTTCAGACAGCGGCTTCAGTTGGCAAACCTATAAACGCGGACCTTGTTTACGCAGTTGTTGGTAAGGCTAATCCAATTGACGTTAGAGAAATGATGATTACGGCCCTAAACGGTGATTTTATCTCTGCAAGAAATAAACTGAGAGAACTAACACGGAGATACGGACTTACTGGAATAGATATAATAAGGCAGATTCATGGCGAAATATTTAGGCTGAATATTCCGGACAAGTGGAAAGTTAAGTTATCTGATATAGTTGGCGAAATAGATTATAGATTGATTCGAGGTGCAACTGAAGAGGTGCAATTGAGCGCTTTACTTGCCCGACTTGTTGAGGCAGGTTACGAAATAAAGAGGGGCCTTTAGGGCTGTCAAATGGTGTCATCTATGTCCTCCCATGCCGCTTATATTCCTTGGACGCAGAAGTATAAGCCTAAATCGCTCTCTGAAGTTATAGGGAACGAAGAGGCTAAGAGGAAAATTATTGAGTGGATACGTTCATGGGAGAAGGGTATACCTGAGAAAAGAGCCATATTTATTTATGGCCCACCTGGAGTGGGGAAAACAGTATCCATTGAAGCTTTAGCAAAAGATCTAAACATGGAGCTAGTTGATAGCGATGCTAGCAGTTATAGAACTGAGGAGGCTGTTAGGCGCTTGGCTGGGAGAGCCTCGCAATTCGGCTCAATATTTGGTAGAAAAAAACTCATAGTGTTCGATGAGGTGGATGGTATAACTGGCTCTGCGGATACGGGTGGGTTGGCGGAAATAATTAAAATAATAAAAACTACGATGGTTCCAGTTATATTAATTGCAAATGACGCCTTTGATCCTAGATTTGCAAGCCTAAGAAATCTATGCGTTTTAGTAGAGTTCAAAAGGGTATCTGTAACCGAGGTTATGAAGCATTTAGCAAAGATCTGCGCAAAAGAAGGGATTTCTGCCGAGGACGCAGCCTTAAAGTTTATAGCTGAAAGAAGCAATGGTGATGTTAGATCAGCAATACTTGATCTTCAAGCACTAGCTCAGGGGAAAAATAAGCTAACTTACGAAGATGTCTCTTGGCTTGCAGTTCGAGATAGAAAAGAGGGAATTTTCAACATCTTAAGGATGATTCTTTATGCGAAAAGCGCTTCATCCGCAAAAGCCGCTGTGAATATGGCTGAAGTTGATTTAGATATGCTATTTGAGTGGATATACGAAAATATCCCATATCATATTAAAAATCCTTCAGAGCTAGCAGCTGCAATGGATGTGCTTTCAAAGGCAGATCTCTACCGGGGTATGCTTAAGGAAACTGGAGACTGGTCCTTTCTACGGTATATTATCGATTTAATGACGGCCGGCGTTGCATCCTCATGGAGTAAAAAGAGCACGGGATGGGTTCCATTCAGATTTCCGGAGCGCATAAAAATAGCCTCTGCAACTAAAGAGGAGAAGGAACTTTTATTAGAAATTGGGAAAAGAATCGGTAAAAAATGCCATCTATCATCTTCACGCGCGATAGTAGAGGTTCTACCATTTTTACGTATAATCTTCCAAAATAATCCGAAAATTGCTAGGGATATGGCTAAATGGCTAGAACTAGATAAAGACATGATCACTTACATTATGGGAGAAAAACACTAAATTTTTAGATAATTTTATTCGCGCGCATGCTTTAATATATGTCCCGCTTCTGGCAGTATTATCTTCTCAAGAGCTAAAGATACGCTTTGCGGTGAACCAGGTAAACAGAATATGGCTTTTCCATTAATAACGCCAGCTAAAGCGCGTGTTAGAATAGCTGCTGAACCAATCTCCCGGTAGCTTAATGCTCTAAACACTTCACCGAATCCTGGAAGTTCCTTCTCAAGTAACGGCTGAACGGCCTCTATAGTGACGTCTCTAGGGCTTATGCCAGTGCCGCCAGATATTATTATAGCATCAACTTTACGTGATTTTAGAGTTCTTAGCACGATCTTCTTAATTTCCTCTTTTTCATCTGTAACAATTTTCCGCATAGTAACCTTATGTCCATTATTTCTAAGGACTTGTACTATTAGGTCGCCAGTTAGATCATTTAATCTTCCAGTTTCAGTATACTCCTTATAGCGAGATGTGCTGCATATAATAACGGCGAAGTTTATGCTTTTTTGCGCCTCAGCCTTATGCTTAGAGGCGGTCTCACTCAAACTCGCATTTCACCTTCTTGACTACTTGAACATTTTGGATAAATGTTTGCGGATATTGCCCTTCAGCATCTTTTTCATACTGTTTAACCATATCCCATATTGTTAGTAGCGCTATTGTAGTTGCTACTAGGGCTTCCATCTCAACACCAGTTTGAGCGAAGGCTCTAACGGTGGATTCAACCTCGATAGTATTATCCTCTAAAATCCTCACATTGATATCCACACTTGTTAGTGGGATAGGGTGGCAGAGTGGTATAAGCATAGAAGTATTTTTCGCCGCGAGGATTCCAGATATCTTAGCTGTATATAATGGGTCGCCTTTCTCAACCTTCCCATCCCTCATTAACTTCACTGTTTCAGCTCTTAGCTTTATTTGCCCTCTCGCAGTAGCCTCGCGATATATCTCAGGTTTGGCAGTTATGTCAACCATCGACATCATTTTGCACCGATAAACTCTAAGCTAACTCTTTACTCTTGAGACTGCTGAAACTTTGAGATCTCCTCTTGAAGCCTATCCATTTGCTTCAGCAGTTCTTGAGATGCTTGCTCAAGACCGGATATGCGAAACTTAAGGATCTCCATAACCTTCTTAAAATATTCAAGTCTTGCGTATATGGCCTCCGGAACTGAAACCTTAGAAATATAATTCTTAGCTTCATAAACCTCCTTAAGCTTTAAGATTTCAGAAATACCCCAGGATGGATTTTTGGCTATATCCTTAGCCATATTAATGAATTCTTGACTCTCAGTGACGGCCCCTCTTAAAAAGTCTAGGGCCTGCTTCGAACTACTTTTAGATGGGTCAAGAGGTTTTTTAAGCGTCTCTACAAAACTATTTATCGGTTGAATGAAGTCTCTGAAAACTTTTTTTATTGATGGGCCTCTTTCAGGCTTAAGAAGTAGCATTGCGTCCCTTATCTCTTCAGATACTTTTCTTATAGCATTTATATCAGCCTCAGACTTAGCCCATAACTCAGCTGGGGGAGCTCTCTCGAAAAGGACGTTAGCTAATATCCCAGTCGATATTTTCTGCAATAAGTCTTCAAGATAAATTATTTTAGACTCTAAATCTTTGACTACCATCAATATACATCACACGCACTAAATTTTAGTGCTCTTAATTAAAATAAAAAATTTACTAATCTTACTTACATATTACTAAATTATTTTTCCATGTGATTACAAAATTACGCGCCAACGAAAAGTATATAAAAAGATATTATCTGAGTATTGTGATGCATTGTACTCTTTAGGAAGGGAAGATTATGGCCGCATCAGGTGGAATACCGGTTTTAATATTGAAAGAGGGTTCGACGAGGTCTAGGGGTAAGGATGCTCAGCACAATAATATTATGGCTGCTAGAATTATCGCTGAAGCCGTGAAAACATCCCTAGGTCCTCGGGGTATGGATAAGATGCTCGTCGACAGTCTGGGAGACATAACGATAACCAACGATGGAAAAACGATCCTTGACGAAATCGAGGTTGAGCATCCAGCCGCCAAAATGATGGTTGAGATCGCAAAAGCACAAGATAAAGAAGTAGGCGACGGAACAACGTCAGCGGTTGTTTTAGCTGGTGAACTGCTGACTAAAGCTGAGGAACTATTGAATAAAAATGTTCATCCCACGGTTATCATTGATGGATATCGCAAAGCTGCCGATAAAGCCCTTGAAGTCTTAGAAAAGATAGCAATACCAGTCGACCCAAAGGATAAAGAGTTTCTTAAGAAGGTTGCTATGACGTCTATGGCAAGTAAGCTGGTTTCAGAAAACCGTGAGCACTTAGCCAATGTAGCTGTGGAAGCGATTCTACATGTAGTCCAAAAGGTTGGCGACCAGTATAAGGCTGATTTGGATGATATTCTTGTGCAGAAGAAGCCTGGCGAATCTGTAACCGACACTAGATTAATTAACGGTTTGGTCGTAGATAAAGAGGTTGTTCATCCCGGCATGCCTAAGCGCGTCGAAAAGGCTAGGATTGCACTATTGGACTGCCCGCTTGAGATTGAGAAGACGGAGTTTGATGCGAAGATTAATATTGAGACGCCTGAGCAGATGGAGGCCTTCCTACGCGAGGAGGAAAACATGCTCCGAAGCATGGTTGAGAAGATCGCCAATACAGGCGCAAACGTCGTTATATGCCAGAAGGGCATTGACGACATGGCCCAGCACTTCCTAGCGAGAAAGGGCATACTAGCAGTAAGAAGAGCCAAGAAATCAGATATGGAGAAGCTAGCAAAGGCAACTGGCGGAAGGGTAGTAACTAACTTGGATGATCTTAAACCTGAGGATTTGGGCTACGCTGAGCTTGTTGAGGAGCGGAAGATAGGCGACGACAAAATGGTCTTCGTAGAAGGATGCAAGAACCCCCGGGCAGTCGCCATACTTGTGAGAGGAGGGACTGAGCGCGTTGTTGATGAAGCTGAGCGTTCACTACACGATGCACTATGCGTAGTCAGAGACGTAGTTCAAGAACCAAAAATCCTAGCGGGCGGAGGAGCACCAGAAATCGAAATCGCAAGAGCGTTAAGAGAGTATGCAAGCAGCCTATCTGGTAGGGAGCAGCTAGCAGCCCAAAGCTTCGCAGACGCTATTGAGGTTATTCCCACGGCCCTAGCAGAGAACGCTGGTTTAGACCCAATAGACATACTATCTGAACTCAGATCCAAACATGAGAGTGGTGAAACGTGGACTGGCGTAGACGTATTCAGCGGTAAAGTCAGAAACATGTGTGAACTAGATGTATACGAGCCCTTGGTAGTTAAGAAGCAAGTGATTAAATCAGCCACCGAAGCCGCAACAATGATACTAAAGATAGACGATGTAATAGCTGCTGGAAAGATGAAGACACCTAAAACGCCGAAAGGTCCAGAAGGTTACGGTGGTTATGGTGGAGGGTTCGAGTGAAACTCATTATAGCACGCTAAATTCCTATAGTCCTCTTTTTTATTCAGTTTTCCCTATATATCTTTGTTTGTTATCTATATTTAATGGTTAGAGAATTCTTCGAGGTTTCCGAACCAATTCCGCTCATGGGTTGCGTAGCATTTGGTATTATAGATAGGGGAACAAATGTTATTCAGGTTCGGCCTATTACAACTTGTCCCCTCTCATGTATCTTTTGCTCAACAGACGCCGGTCCAAAATCTAAGCGCAGACGTACTGAGTATATTGTGCCACTAGAGTATCTCATGGAGTGGTTTAGCAGGATAGTTACTTTTAAGGGTGAACGAAACATAGAGGCTCATATTGATACTGTCGGCGATCCATTAACTTATCCAAAAATAATCGACCTAGTTTCGAGCCTAAGCCAAATTAAGGGGGTTAATGTTATATCAATGCAAACACATGGCTCAATATTAACTGAGAAGACACTTGATGAGTTATCGGATGCTGGTTTAACAAGAATTAATCTGTCTATTGATGCCCTAGATCACGACTTAGCTAAATTTTTGTCCGGGACCGAATGGTATGATTCTTCCAGGATAATTGAGTTAATGAGATATGTGATTTCAAATACTAATATTGACTTGCTTATTGCTCCAGTATGGGTTCCAGGGCTTAATGACTCTGAAATACCTAAAATTATAAGGCTCGCAAAAGATATCGGTGCTGGCAGAAAGTTTCCGCCTCTAGGTATACAGAAGTATATTATTCATAGGCACGGGCGGAAAGTTAAGAATGTTAAACCTATGTCTTGGGGGAAATTTTATAATCAGCTGAGGCATTGGGAAGCTGAATTTGGTGTCAAGATTGTTTTAAGCCCTGAGGACTTTGGGATACATAAATGTCCAGCTCCCCCGATACCGTATAAACGCTTTGAGGTTGTGCGCGCTGAGGTCATTGGACCAGGTTGGCTTAAAGGTGAAGCGTTGGCTATAACCGAGAAACATGATAGGAGTATAACTCTTGTTAACGCTGATAATATGTTGATTGGTGCAAGAATAAAAGCTCGCATAATATCAAATAAAGATAATATTTTCATTGCAGAACCTATATAATAATTCTACGTTTTTTGATAATTGCCATTTCCGTTGAGACGAAATTTTCAATATGTTTTCCAGATTAAGAAAATGGAATCAAAAAACGTAGAAATACTTCATAACTTATTTTATCATTAAACGCCAAAACCAGTAGGTGAGCCATAAATGATGGCAAGGCTGAACATATGCGAAAGAAAAGTTGCATGTTTGGTTTATGTGTTCTTATTTTATATTCCTTGGCAGTTTTTTCTGTTCCTACCAGTCTGGTTCACGGTGCAATGAGTGATGTATCTTACGAAATGCTGATTATTGGCCCTGAATTATATGCTAATGAAATGCAGAGATTTATTGACTTTAAGATGAGTAGAGGTATAGTTGCCCATTATTTTTCAACAGAGTTTATTAATAGAAGTTTTCATGGAGCAAATTTAGTTTCGAAGATTCATAAGTTTGTTGCATATGAATACGAGCAGTCAGCTGTCAAATATTTGTTGCTGGTTGGAACCTATGAGCAAGTTCCCACAAAATATGTTTATTCGCCGAGTAGCGAGTTTGACTTTGCAGACTTTAACTATAAGCCAACAGACTGGTATTATGGCGTACCAGATTGGGATGATTCAAAAATAGGATTACTAGGGGGCAACATCCCAAAGATTGCCGTTGGGCGGCTGCCTGTTAATAACGAAGAAGAATTGAGTAGGACTATTTCCAAAATAATTGCGGTGGAAGAAGATTTTAAATGCAAGTCGATTCTCGTTTTTGACGGTTTAAATGGCGCTCTTAACTCTTTCCTAAACTTATTTAGCATCAATCATTATGTCTCTGACAGCAATTTAAAGATTTCAGGGTTAAATCGTATATTATGCGGTGTAGAAGCTGGTCATGTAGTAAGCTATACACATGGAAGCCCAAATGCTCTTTGGACGAGAACAGATGAAAATGAATGGAAAATGCTTATGACATGCGAGGATGCTAAATCCATAAATAAAACATATGGTATTCACTATTTAATCGCATGTTTTGCTGGAGCCCTCGATCTTGGAAGCGAGAGTTTAGCTCGCGCGCTCATAACCTCGCCAACAGGTCCAATCGTTGTCATAGCCAGCTCGCGAGTTGATATCTTTGACGTTCAAATTTCCTCAAAATTCTGGGAGGTTTTCTCCGAGACCCGGGATGTCGGAATATCATTTCTTAAAGCTTTACAATCATATCTATGCGATCAAACAATTTTTTCATCAAAAGAGCCAAGATTCCAAAAATATAATCTTTATTTAACCAAAGTTATCTATGGAGATATTTCTTGGAGAATTACTGAAAACTCGAGGAACAATCCATTCGATTATCACTCTCGATCAGATTCATATTTGGAAACTTCTCTTAACACCACCGAAGCATCGTCTTTAATAGAGATTATCGGAAGAATCCTTGTTGTTTTATCAGTATTTTTGCTTGTTCCACCGATGATCTTTTTATTTTTCACCTATAGAATAACTGAAAGAGGGCTTACTGAAATTGCTAATAGGGTATTACATCTAAATGCATAGTTTTTATGAGCAATAAAAAAAGGGAATATTAAGTTTCTTGGGATGTCTTCTCTTGACGTTGAACTCTTCTTACAATTGCTGCAGTTATTAGGGCAAATAATATGGCTTCAAGGATTAGGAAGATTACAGCCCAGTTAGTGAAATCGAGCAGCTCATTTACGTTTATGCCGTATCCTGTCGCTATTATGACGCTTACTATCGCAGCAAATATTAGCGCAACAGCTGAGACTATTATTCCAGATGTAGCCGACCGTCTTCTTCTTCCTCTGCATCTTCTGCTTCTCCTAGCTGAAATGATGCAGAGAAGCATTGATATTAACCCTGCCACTATTGAGTATGGAATGGATTCTGCCACTGGATTAACTTTAAAGAATACGGCGTTTAGGGTTCTTGGCGAAATCATTGTGAATTGTATTGATCGGTTTATTGTTTGGAGGTGACCAGTCCATTCCCTGAATATTGCCCATTCTCCATGTCCTATCTTGTTTGGCGTAGAAGTGGTTATTGCTAGTTGGGTGCCTTGCCTAAACCATTCTTTAACTGGAGAGGTTGGCTTCAGTTCACGTATGATCGAAGTACCAGATGAAATAATTATTGTTGCAGTGAAGGGATCGCTTATTCCAACAGCACTTACATTTAAGAGGTACTCGGTATCGTAGAGCACTGCAATATTGTGAGGTCCTCTAACCACAAATGACATGTTTACATTGTATGTGAGTATTTCGCCATCTAGTTTCCAGAATGCAAGCGTGTATCTAACGCCTTCAGCTCCCGGCACGGTAATTGGCGCTGGGCCAACTGTTATGCGCTCGCCTGCCGGATAGTACATACCGAATATATCCATGCCTGGTGGAAGGGTTTCTGGCACGCCGGGGACTCGAAGAATATACTTGTTCGGCAGGGTTGTATTAAATGTCACAAGATATTGCGTTTCCCATGAAGAAATAACAATCGATGGTTTATTCATTACAATTATTCCCTCGGGTTCAAATATGCTCACGTCGCCATACCATTTGAGGAAGACTCTAAGGGTTCTATTCCCATGATCTACCGGAGTTGTCACACCAAACTTGGCTTCCGAGTTGGGTGCATACCAACCGCTTCCGCGAGGGCTGCCATACTCGCTAACAACTGAGAGATGATATAATATTTGATAGTTTCCGGTAATATTCACTGGCTCAGTTACCAATACTGGCGAACCTGGTCCTATAATACTTTTAAGTTCAAATTTCTTGCCATCAATATTGCTTAAAATAAAGTTCTCATATGTGTAATTGACTATATTGCCAACGTCAATCCATAGTGTGAAAGGGAGATCCTCCAATTTCTTCGCCAAGCCATTAACGATTACAACCGTTTCGTTAGCAGATTGATCTAATCCCGTTTGGTTGAAAATCACCCTGCATTGAATTACGTAGCTGGATATTATTGTATGAGAGGTGTTGGCGTGAACAGATATTACATTGCCATCGAATCTTTCCCCGTCCACAGTCCAATAGACAAATCTATAGCGGACCCCATCTATCCCTTCCTCGCTTGGAAGGTATTCAGGCGCCTCAAAAGTTATAGTTGTACAATTGTTATACCAGCCTTCTCCGGGTATTGATCCAGCCTCCTCCGGGGTAACCTCAATATCCATGAGCCATTGAATAACCCAATTTGCAATGGCCGTCTTAGGGGCGTCCATTATGATCGGCTCGCTCAATAGATCAGTTCCAGACGCGTCACGTGACCAGCCCACGAAAATAGCGCGCATACCAGATGTGAGATTAACTATTCCGGTAGCCAAACTTGCGTATGCCTCATCACCGTCATCATACCACCCCTCGCCGCTCGGTGTGTCATATGGCGAGATGACCGTTAAATAGAATTGTGTCTTGTAAGTCGCATTCACCCATCCACCCTCCACCGGAACAACTATAAAGCCGTTTTTAGCTGTGGATAAGCCGTGCGTTGAAGACCAAATGTAGCGCTTACCGTGTACAATCGAGTTTATTGGATCAAGCCATGCAAAACTATGTGAGGTTCCAACATCCCAAGTGAATGACAACGGTAATTGATTGTACACGTAGCTTACGCCATCAACTATTAGAACTGCTCCTGAGGCGTTTAAATCTAAGCCGCTCGCGGAAAACTTGACAATGGCTTTGTTCGTAGGAGTTAACTGGACAAAGTTAGCCGTCTCAGTTATTGGGCCATACATGGTTATGAAGGCAGGGTTATCTGTCCCGCTGTATGAGCCTAAACCTGAACCAATCCATCTGTAGAATCCGTAGCCTGAAGCTGCCGTCGCCGAGATCTGGATTCTTGAGTCTGCATCATACCAGCTACTGCTAGGAGAAACTGTTCCAGCTCCACTTGGATCACCCTTCATTGTTAGATAGTATTGCGTCTTCCATATAGCTGTTGCTGTTTTCGGCGCATCCATTATTATCGGGTCGCTCTTAGCATAGTTTGTTCCAGTTGCGTTATCGGCCCATTTGACGAAAACATGTCTAGTTCCGTCCGACTCAATTAGTCCAGTGTTTAAGCTCGCGTACGCTGTTGCATTCTCATCGTACCAACCTTCTCCGCCCGTCACACCATAACTTGACTGAACTTCCAAGTAATGCTGAATTTTCCAGTTCCATATTATGCTCGAAGGCTCATTTATGGTGAAAGACGCTGATTTTTCTTTTCCAGAGGGTGGAACGCTTCCCGTTCCGTTCCAACCCGTGCATACGTAGCGAGTGCCAATGGCGTTAACTGGCCAAGGTGAAGAAACTGAAGCATTAATGAATGTTCCAGCATCAAACCAACCGCTAGCTGGGCAAGGTTCACCATAAGCCGATACAACTTCCAAATAGTATTGTACTTTATATTTTCCATCTATAGTTAGAGGCGCATTTACTATCTGAGGTGAAGTTGGATCAACCTCGGTTAGAATGTACCGTGTGCCCGCATCTCCGTACGCTATTGACGAGTAGTTATATGAGATTTTAACACCAGAATCGAGCCAAGTATCAAATGGAATAGTGCAATTAATAACCGGGCCATTATCAATTTGGTATTCAACATTGACTGGCATAGCAGAACCCTCTTGGATGAAGGACACCAAGTACTGTATCTTATAGTTGCCTGTGACATAACCGCCTCCAGCGGGAACGGTTATTTCCCCATGTTGCGATTCCGATAAACCACTTGTTGATGTCCAAATGTAGCGCTTGCCATCGCTCACATTAACTGGGCTGATCCAAGCAAAAGCGTGCTTGGAGCCAACATCCCACTCAAAGATTCTAGGCAGCTCTCCACACGTATAATTTCCTTCGTCAACAGATAAAACAACTACTCCGGATACATCTGAACTTAACCCTGTAGCATTAAATATAACAACTACTGTTTGTGGGACCTGCGAAACAGAGATCACGCAGCTGTCTTCATCTGACACGCTCATACCAAGCGCATCCACTCCAGTGGCGGTAACGGTATTATTTAGTGGGTCTGGGTCCCCGACCATTACAGTATAGGTTACGTTAAAGATTCGGCTCTCGTTAACACTCAAATCTCCAGTCCAGATTATTCCAAGAAGACTATCTGTAATATTCACGTTATATAGTGGACAGTCTCCAACATTTGTAACATTAACTTCATACTCAATTACATCCCCCGTATAAGCCTTGGTTACATTAGCGGTCTTCTCAACACTTATTTCCGGATGGAGTATGTCGATGCTCCAAAAGTCTTCATCAGAAACCTTCATGCCTAAAGAATCCTTTCCAGAAGCAGTAACAGTGTTAGTAATATCCTCCGAAGGCGTCGGAACTTTATATGCTACAGTTATCGTGTTCCTTTCTCCCACGTCAAGGGTTATATCTGGAAGGTAGCCCGTGAGATTGCCTAATACATCATCAAAAACGGTTACACAGGTTAACTCGCAGTTACCAGTGTTCTCCACCGTAATAATATAAGTTATCTCATCGTCTTCGTGAGCATATTGTGGACCGCTCTTTTCAACATCAATGCTTGGAGTTAAAACAAAAACAGCCCAGTAGTCCTCATCACTAACCCGCATGTCTAAACCATCATAACCTTCAGCATAAACCTTATTAGTAACATAGTCTTCAGGCCACATGCATGAAACGGTGTACTTAACCTCGAAAGTTTTCTTCTCGCCAACATCTAAACTGCCGATGAAAATCGGCCCAATGAGAGTGTCCTCAACCGACACATCATGAAGTGGACAGTCACCAATGTTAACAACCGTAACATTATATTCAATCCAGTCGCCCACATGAATCATAGTCGCATTAGCACGCTTAATAACATCAATAGCAGGATGAAGAACATCAACGGTCCATGAAGCGCTATTAGAAACTTCCCAGCCTAGAGCATCTTCACCTTTAGCTTTAACAGTATTAATAATATCATCTGAGCGTTCTGGAATAGTATAAGTAACAATGAAAGTTCTTTCTTCGCCTTTAGCCAATTCTTCTATGGTTTCCTCAAAACCGAGAATTTCATCCTTAACAACAACATTATGAAGTATACAGTCACCAGCATTCTTAACTATAATAGTATATGTGATAGTTTCCCCTTCATGAGCATATTCTGGGCCACTCTTAGAAACTTCTATATTTGGATTCAAGACATCAATAGTTAAGGTATCGCATGCGGAGACCTGTTGATCTGTAAAATTGGCGTACACTACTGCTTTGTTCATCAACGGATCTGGACCGTTTTGCGTAACATTATAAATGGCAATATTCTCAATCCATTCACCTGGTTTTAGGAACTCATTTATTACAAGTCTACCAATAACGTCATCGTCAATGTATTGAATGGTTAATGGCGCGTTCCCGGTATTTATCACTTTATAAGAGTATTTTATTGTATCACCTACATGAACAAAAGTAGTATTGGCGGACTTTATCATAGATATACTTGCCATACTTTTCATGAACCCGAAATTATTGTCTACTTCATTAAAACCGCTCTCTCTCACGCTGAAGCTATAGAAGCCTCCAGACGGCCATGTTAAAATGTATCCGCTATGAACCGTTACATTAACCATGTAATCCCCGGGCTCTAGATTTGTTAATTCATAGAACCCGCTTGAATTAGTATATACCATTTTTATTTTTTCCCAGCTACCGTTAGTCAAATAGTAAAGATTGACTTCCCAGTTCGATAGGGCTGTCTCATCAAGGTCCCATAAGCCATTTCCATTCGTGTCGTTCCAGATGTAGCCACCCTTAACACCAAGCTTAAAGTTTCCAAAGTTTTTGCCGGCGAACTGCATTCCAGAGCTAATTTGCACAATATAAGAATTATTTCCAGGATATGTTTGGATCCATCCATTTTGGACTGCTTCGCTGACAATATAACTTCCATCGGGCAAGCCCAGAAATTGATAGCATCCATTGATGTCAGTGTAGTCAATCAACGATATTGAGTCAGATTGTAGTCTAATTTCCCATCCAGTGACTGGTGGTTCATTATTATCCCACACTCCATCCCCGTCGAGATCTTCCCATTTATACCCTCTAATTGACCCTAGCCGAATAACTGTGCCATAAGATGTTTCCGCTCTGTCCGTGCTTGGGCACTGATTAAGATTATTATCGCTCCTGTCAGTACACCAACTTAACCATAATGTACTTGGCATTCCACCAATTTTTGACCAGCTAATATAAACTTCAAGATGATTGCCGATAATTCTGAAACCCCCATCAGTAGAATTGACGGCGATGGATTCCCATAACTCGTCATCAAATTCACCATCATTATCAGAGTCAAATAATAAATATATTTCACCAACACCATCATTATTCTTATCTTGAATCGAGAGAAGGTATTCAGCCTCGTATAATACGTTACCCTGCCAAAACATGTTCCCATCAAGATCAATGAACCAACGATATTTATCGTCATCGCGATCGTTCGGTGAGGTGGGAAACATTGGCGGACTAACTGTGGTAAGTTTCAAATACAAATAACTTTCATCATAAGTTATATAAGCAGCCAAAACATCACGCCAATTTTCCCCACCCTGCTCATCCTCATCCTCGTCGATTAGAACCCAATTTATGTTACCCCAGTCTATTTTGGTTTGACTTGCTGAAACTGTGAACATTAACTTGATTAGCAACTGATCTGCTGATAGGGTGAACGTCAATATGATTAATAGAACCGCCACTATCTTAGGCAGACTATTTCCGTGCTTCAACCTTTCTCGCGTCTCCTCATGATTATTTACATGGAATATGAAAGTATCATATGTACTTAAATGTATGGAAATAAAATGAAGAAACTAAAATAAATAATTAAAAAATATATTTTTAATCAACATAAAAATCACATCTATTATTAACATATATAATTATTTAAAAAATAATAAACTTTTAAATTGATTAATTGATTTATTTTTAAGATGAGTCTGTATGCGAATAATTGTTTCTCAGAAAATAAAGGATGATTTTTCGGAACCGAATGTTTTAGCTATCATGATTAAGGGTCTAAAAGTTAAAAAAAGAGACCAGTATCTAGAGTATCTGAAGGCGGATGTTATTCGCGAGGTTAAATCCAAATACACCATTAGTTCGCTCAAGGATATTCCAAGCATTAGGGCTTACCGCGATTTTTTCTGGAAGATTGGTATTGACCCAACTAAGAGTAGGCCTGCGGCTGAAGCCCTATTAAGAAGGCTTCTTTCAGGCGGGAAACTACCTAATATCAATACTTTTGTCGACTCACTTAATTTAGCCTCGATAATATCCGAGGTTGCCATAGGATCGTTCGATGCTCGAAAGATTGCTGGCGAAGTTATCACTATAAGATACGCCAATAGAGGAGAGGAGTTTTATGGAATAGGCATGGATAAACCGATTCAGCTTGAAGGTCGCGAGATTGTGCTATCAGATGATTCTGGCTTAATTGCAATTTACCCATATAGGGATTGTGAGCGCACAAAGATAACCGAGGAAACCCAGAGTGCGATTCTAATCTTCTGTGGGGTTCCTGGCATAAGATCAGAGTTACTTCACAAAGCAATGAATATCACAACCGAATTAATTATCAAATTCTGCGGTGGATTAACGATACCTGTGGAGGTTAGATAAGTTGCCCAAAAAATTCAAATCCATCATAGAGGAATCAGAGAAGAGAAAAAATTCTAGGATAATTTTAGCCCTTGACGTCGTTGCTGAGAATCCTAAGAGAATCCTTTCGAGAAGCATATCCATACTTGAGAGTGTAAGCGAATATATATGTGCGTTAAAAATAAATTACCACCTCATTCTACCATTAGGTCTCTTTGGCGGCGTAAAGAAGATACTCGATAAAGCTAGGGAACTCGAGTTGCCAACAATAGCAGATTGCAAAGCTAATGATGTGGGAAGCACAAACCGCGTTATAGCTGAAAACTACTTTAAAGCTGGCTTCGACGCGTTAATCGCTAATCCATTCGTTGGGTGGGAGGATGGTCTCCAACCGATCTTTGAGATTGCTGATAAAATGGGTCGTGGGATTATACTTCTAGCATACATGAGCCATAAAGCCGCGTGGGAAGGTTATGGACAAAGCGTTTATGATCAAGTGACGGGAAGAATTAAGCCACAGTATATTATTTTTGCTGAGAAAGCGATTTCATGGGGTGCTGATGGCGTAATAGTTGGTGCAACATACCCTGAAAAAATTAGAGAAATATACACGATCTTGGGAGAGAGCGTACCGATATATTCGCCTGGCATCGGTGTGCAGGGTGGGGAAATTGAGGATGCCATCTCAGCTGGCGCGTGTTACTTAATTGTTGGTAGATCAATAGTTGATGCTGAGGATCCCGCCGAGGCTGCTAGGAGCAATAGAGACCTCGTGAATATTCTTTTTAAACGTATCAAAAATATTTAAAAGGCAGCTGACCTTAGTTGTCCGTCCATTAGTCATAGGTGGTTTTCCCTAGCAACGGGCCTCCTCATCGGTCAGCTGCAATACTAATCTTCTAGACCTACGGATTAAAGCATTACTCTCTATGCCGTCAGTGCGTACTACTTGGACCAGAGTTCACGTTTAAGCAAGTCTCTAACAGCAGCTCTTATAGCGGCACTTCTGCTCGGATACATATTTTGCCTAACAAGTTCATCTAAACCCTCAAGGTAGGCTTCCGGAAGCAAAACAGTTACGAGCTTCATCTTAATACACCTCAATAGCCTTACTAAATATGTAGAAGCATTTAAATCTTAAAAGAATTTAGCCCTAATCCAGATCAACATTAAACTACCCTAAACCACAAACTAAATGCATTAATTAAACGTTTATGGAGTTTAAATAACCAGATAAACTCGTGAAGGGGAATGCGTAAAAGTTATATTATTCCAAGTTGTTCGATACTGAATTAATATTCAAATGCTCGTGGATTAATAGTGCCTTTAAACGTGTAATTCATCTATTCCCGTCTTTGTTAAAGTACTAAAAATGAAATTTAAAAGCGTGAGATAGATGACTGAGGAATTTGAGGCGCTACCAAAGTCGCGTGACTTAATTAAGTATAGAGATAGAATAGTTAATGGACCAGTTATCAACACTTTTTTATGGCTTGGTCTTCCTCCCCTCTTAAATCAACTCGTATTTATAGCATATAATGTCGCTAACACCTACTGGCTGAGTTGCTATAATGAATTGTGCGTATCAATCCCTAGACAGATCATGCCTGTGGTAATGCTTTTCAATGCTCTCGTGATGGCGACAAATGCTGCCTGTTTAAGCATAGTCTCGCAGTATATTGGGGCCAAGGCTTATAGGAGTGCGAGCTACGAAGCTTCACGCTTCTTCACTGTAGCCTGTCTTTTTGGATCTATAAGCAGCATCATACTTTTAACTCTCAGAAGACATATCTTCACGTGGCTAGTCTATACTCCACCAGAAATCTTTGAGGAAGTTATGACTTTCTCTGCTATTACAGCTTTCGATGTACTCTTCATATCGATAGCTATGATGCTCACCACATTACTTCAAAGTGTTGGAGACACTAAGCGGCCAGCTTTAATTAATATAATAGCTGTTATAACCAACATTATTTTTGACCCCATCCTAATTTTAGGTATTCAGCCATTCCCACGTTTAGGGGTCGTAGGCGCTGCACTCACGGATGTCATGGGAAAAATTATATCAGTTATAGGTCAAATTTACATACTTAAGAAAGCTTATCCAGAGCTGGAATTAAGATTTACAAGTGACATAAACATTGATTGGGCTAAACTAGTTTTACGCATAGGTTTACCCGTTTTATCTTTTGGTGTAATGAACGGATTCGCATTCACATTACAGCAGAGACTCATTAATATGCTGGGTATAATTGTCACAACGGCTTTTTCAATAGGATTTGTAATAATAAATATTGTTGACGGTGCGCTATTTGGGCTATGTGGAGCTACCGCGATAATGGTGGGGCAAAGCTTGGGGGCAAACAATTCTAAAAAGGCGAGAGAAGTAGCCTTTAAGACAACCGTGATAATAGTTCTCTTACTAACAATTGGAGCCAGCGTTATCTATCCGCTTAAGCGACCAATAGCAAACGTTTTTGCAAATGATCCTAACATACTTGAGGAGACGGAGCGTTTCCTGCAAATAGTACTGCCAACTCTCCCCTTCTTCGGAATTTGCGTGAACTCTGTGTCCATTGGAAGAGGATCCGGACACACATCTCTGCCAACGGCCATCGAGATTGGAAGAATCTGGACAGTAAGAGTAACCTTAGGATACTTCTTGACATTCGTTCTTGGCATGGGTTCATTAGGTATTTGGTTAGCATTCTCATTAAGTAATATTGTAGGCGGAATACTTATTGCCCTCTGGGTAAAATATGGGAAATGGGATAAGGCTATAATAAAAAAGTCTCTACCCTAAATGAGAGTTACATTGCCTAAAAGAAAAAAAGGAGGAATCTTGAAATATAGGTTACTTTTTGCATCTTAATATTCTATTTTCCTCGGAAGACTTTTCGCTTGCTCAACCCAATTTTTTACTTGCGAAAGAGTTGGCGGACGCCTAACAAGCTTTTTAGCTG
Organism: Bathyarchaeia archaeon; assembly: GCA_038859955.1. Taxonomy (GTDB): domain Archaea; phylum Thermoproteota; class Bathyarchaeia; order Bathyarchaeales; family DTEX01; genus DTEX01. The sequence continues at coordinate 43,518 of JAWCEH010000008.1, forward strand.
TATTCACCTCTATTATTTTAGCGTGAAGACTCTCAGGATCTCTCCTAGCTAGTTCAACTACCGTATCCACTCCAACCTCTTCAAGTAGATCTGAATATTCACTACCTATACCCTTAATTCTGAAAAGATCAGCAAGATTCACCCATTCGAGAATGAGTTTTTCTGATATACCGGTCTTCTCAGCAAGTTCCTTCCTACCTTTTTTCGTTGCCCCAGCATTAAGTAGATCCTCAGTAGTTTTAATGCCAACTTCGGCAAGTTTTCTCGCATATTCCGGTCCAATTCCTTCAATCTCTTCAACTTTAGGCATGCAAAATCGCCAAATATGTATTTATTTGAACATCCTTATATTTCTTATGATGCAAAGCAGTCAGGAAGTTTATTTTCATTTTATATGTTTTCAATGGGCAAACTGAAAAAGTTTATAAATTATTTGTAACATCGGATTTAATATCTCAATAGAAGGTTACTGGAATTGGAAAGATTTGATCCTAAAGAATTTGTTGAGAGACAGATTAAGGAGATTAAGGAGGCTATTGGTGTAGACAGGGCACTTATCGCAGTTTCCGGCGGTGTTGACAGCTCAACATGCGCTGTTTTAACTCACATGGCAATAGGAGATAACTTAATTTGCGTAATCCTTGACGATGCCTTCATGAGATTAGGAGAGCCGGAGAAAGTTGCTGATATACTCTCAAAGCCTCCGCTAAACCTTCCCATCAAAATAGAGCGGGTTCAAGAGCGCTTCCTTAGTGCGCTCAAAGGTCTTAAAGACGCTGAGGAGAAACGGAAGGCTTTTAGGGCGACGTTCTACGATGTTTTAAGTGAGATAGCAAAAAGAGAAGGATGTAGTTTCCTAGTTCAAGGGACAATTCTCGCAGATATAATTGAAACTAGGGGTGGAGTAAAAACCCAGCATAATGTTTTAGAGCAGATTGGCATAAGCACTCGTGAACTCTATGGTTTTAGGGTTGTTGAGCCGCTAGCAAGCCTGCTTAAGTGGCAAGTTAGAGAAGTTGCACGCTACCTAAAGATTCCAGCCGAGATAAGTGAGCGACAACCTTTCCCAGGCCCTGGGCTCTCTGTTAGAGTTGTAGGCGAGATTAAAGTCGATAAGCTTATGGCTCTGAAGAGGGCAACGGAAATAGTAGAAGAATATCTGGCAGTATATAAACCAAGCCAGTATTTTGCAGCCATAATAGACAACGTTTTCAAGCCGAACCCGAATATTGGAAGAATTAAAAGCGTTGTGACTGAGTATATAAAAGTCAAACCAGAGGATATTTCAGTAAAAGTTTTCAGCGATAAGGCAACTGGCATGAAAGGTAATGTGCGCAAGTATGGCAACATAGTAGCCGTAAGATGCTTAAGCCAACACGGCGTAAATATGTGTCCCTTAAGTAAACTTCTTGAGATGCAAAAAGCAATTATTGATGTTAATCCGTCAGTTGCAAGAATTCTTTATTTGCTCTCGGAAGTTGGCGGAGGAAAGCCGTATTCTATCGTTATTAGGGCAGTTCAAACCGAGGATTTCTTAACCGCTAAAGTAGCTGATATCCCTTGGAATTGCTTGAAAGATTGTGCTAACAGAATTCTTAAAGATTGCCCAGATGTTTCAACGGTATACTATGACGTGACACCTAAACCTCCAGCTACGATTGAGATGGAGTAGTTTCATTTTTAGTTTCCTAACATCTTTTTATAGTTGTGTGGCGCACTATTACCCTGGTGAGTATAGGTATGATGCGAGTTAGAGTTCAGAGGATTGAGTCTGTCAGAGATTTAGAGGGTAATTTAGGTAAGCGAATAGAACTCGTTCAAGAGGAAACGACGCCGAGGTTCGCCATTAGACCGGCGAGTGAAGAGGCCAGGATGGTTCAGGATATGATTAGAGTCCTACAGCAACAAATACCGCTTTTTGGAATTCAATCACAGTTCTCTATGCCAAAAATAATATTATTCCTGACTGAGCGGGAGTATGAGGAGCTTGGTGTAGACTTTGACGTCAATCAAGTGTATGACGTTGAATTATCGGGTCAAACAATAAAATTTAGAAAGGCATATTAGCACTTAAAATACAAACCTAAAACCTCCTTCATCGGTGAAGGGTGTTAGACATATTGAGGATTAGGGCCCATGTCTTCATAAGTGGGCGTGTTCAAGGCGTCTTCTTCAGATATGAAACCCAGCTGAGGGCTATACGCAACAATGTTACTGGTTGGGTTCGAAACTTACCTGACGGTAGGGTTGAAGCGGTCTTTGAAGGCGAGAAGGAAAATGTTGAGTCAATGATTGAATTCTGTCGAAGGGGACCACCTGGTGCGTTGGTTAAGAATGTAGAAGTTGCATGGGAGAATCCAACCGGCGAGTTTAAGGGCTTTCATATTCGATATTGATGCATTTAAGCTTTTCTCCTAGCAACCAAAAGAAATATTAGTTATTGTGTGCTTTATGCTAAGTAAGCTGAATAAGTTATAGGTGATATGGAGAAAGATTGATTTGTCGGGGTGGGAAGTATTGAACGAAGGGTGGATACAAGCATCAGAGAGAACAATAGAGCAGATAAGAAGGCTTCTAGATAGGAAAGATGTGGATAGGCTTGAAATCGTTCAGTCGATGCGTTTCGTCTTATTAGCTTTACATAGAAGCTTGCTTGGATGGATGAATTGGGTTAATAATCCAGATATAATGGTTGCATTCAGCAAGGAAGAACTAGCCGAAATGAACAGGAGGCTCGCGGAATTCGTCCAAGAATTCATAAAATACGATATTGAAGTGACAAAACAAGGTGCCAGAAAAAGCGGTGTAGCTATAGAAGCTAGAGAGGAAGCCGAGGAGAGAGCTAGAAGAGGGACTGGCGAAACATTTTATATTTGAAGATAAAGTTAAATCTAAGTAGTAACAGAAATGGTAAGATACAAAAACAAAACCGCTCTCTAAAATTATTTGTATAAAATAAAACATAATCTAAAATTTTTCTAAACCCTTCTGGGGACCCTGAAGTGGGATTCCTTTCCATGACTAACGTATTCACCTTTAAGTTGCTCACGAACTATTGAAGCTATTTTTGCAAAGTTCTCCGGACCAAGATACTGTCTAGGCTTAACTATTATATAATCCCCTGTAACTTCAAAGAGGAGTAGACCTAAAAGGTCTTGTGGAAAAAACCTTTGGACATCGTCGATGACTCTCAACTTTTGTATTTGACTTAGACTAGATTCTTGAGTAATCGGGATCTCTTCGCGTGAAGTGACGTATGCTTTTAACATTCTCGAGATCTCAGTTAAGTCATCTGAAATGATTTTGAGAACCCTTGTTAGATCATCTATGCGCTTGAGAATATCCCTAATATCGACTTCATTATCGCTCATGCGTCTTAACCGCTCCATGCATAATAATTAACGCTAAGGTTACAATCTTCATCTAATCTAATGTCATCATATAACGCTGGGAAATATTTAATGATTTTTCAAGATTTTAGATAAATTGTAATACATAATTAAACGGGTTTAGCTAGTTTGCTAAAGATTAAATTTATTTCAGCTTATTCATTTTTATTACGGGATGTATATTAGCGATTACACTAAAACTTAGTAGAGGGGCCTTTGATGCTCGAGATCGATGGCGGCCAAAAAAGTGGTAGCGGAACAATACTGCGTTTATCGGTTGCTTTAGCCAGCATATTGGGTGAGCCGTTACACATCTACAATATAAGAAAGAAGCGTAGCGAACCAGGCTTAAGGCCTCAGCATTTAGAGTCTGTTCTGGCGGCAGCTAAACTATGCAACGCTGAGGTGAAGGGCGCGTATATTGGTTCTCAGGAACTTTGGTTTGAGCCTAGAGAAATAAGTGGCGGAGAAATAATTGCCGAAATAGGTACTGCTGGTAGCATACCAATGTTAATAATGACCGTTCTGCCAATATGCATCTTCGCTAAAGAACCAGTTACACTAAAGGTTTCTAAAGGAGGAACAGATGTTCGAAATTCCCCTACAATAAATTACCTTAAAAATGTCTATTTAAAGCTAATTGAGAGGATGGGAGCAAAGGCGGAGATACATGTTAGAAAATATGGTTATTACCCTAAAGGTATGGGTGAGGTCATATTAAATGTCAAGCCTTGTAGAGAGCTAAAGCCTATAAGGCTTGAAGAGTTTGGCGAAATAAAGGTTATTGAAGGGATATCAGTTTGCACATTTCTGGCTGATAAAAGAGTTGCTGAAAGACAGGCTAGAGAAGCCGAGAGACTGCTTAAGGCAAGGGGTTTAAATCCTAAAATCCAAGTAGAAAATGATTTTTCAAATCCATTACAGAAAGGCAGCTCACTTGCTCTTTGGGTTGAAACCGATAAGAATGCTTTGATAGGAAGCGATTCTATAGGTGAGCTTGGTAAGACCAGCGAAACTGTAGCGCGAGAAGCTGTTAAAGGCTTACTTGAGGAGGTGGATGCTAGGGCAACGGTTGATGTTCACATGGCAGATATGCTTATTCCATATGTAGCTCTGGCTAAAGGCAGATCAGTATACTTAACACGAATTATATCAGACCACCTTGAATCAAACATATGGCTTGCTGAGGAGATACTTGGCGTGAGTTTTCACATTGAGAGAATTGATGGGCTTTATATGGTTGCTAGAGAATAGGCAGGCGAACTAGAATGTTTAGAGCGAAGGTGAGAGGAATATACAGCACGGCGCTAACTCGCATACTGCTTGATAACGGTTTTAAGATAATTCAGCCGTCGACACCCATAAAAGAAAGATTTAAATTAACTGATACATCAGAGGATACAGGTCAACCGGATCTAGAAGTAAATGATAGATTTGATAAACAGGGCGTTAACGCTGTTGGATACGCGGTTGCCGTTGAAAGATTTGCGTTAATATTGTTTGATCTGCTTGACGATGTTATAATTAGACGCCAATCATCGATGTTTACTCCATTACAGGTTAGCGATTCCTCATCGCTAAATCTAACTGAAATTTTAAGTGAAACTTGTGCATCAACTTCCTATGGTAGAATTCAAATTGACATAGAATTTCCCGGTCTCTCTAAGAGGAAATTGGATGAAATTAGAAGTATGGTTGTTCCAACATTAAGTGGGCATCACTATTACAAGGCATGTGGTGGTAAGATTGCCTATATTCTCGAGATGGCTGAAAAACTCCTTGAAAAAGGATGCTCAAACAAGGAGGTCGAGACTCTCTTCAAGGAGACTATATGGCATGAATATCCATGTGAAGGCTCAAAGGTGAGTATAGAACACGTGAAGTTAAATGGCAAATTATTTCACCTCGGTGAAGCACGCATAATAGAGCTTAATGAGCAGAATCGGCAAATTAAGCTTTTAAGGGTTTTATCAACACCTGGCATTTATGATGGCCTTAACGTTCGTAAGGAGCCAGGAGACTACGCAGTTACAAATATGAAGATCAATGAATGGCACTTTAGAACATCTTATTTCTCTAAAAGCGGCGAATATAAGGGTACCTACGTTAATCTAAATACGCCGATAGAAATTTATCCCAACAGAATTAGATATGTTGACTTGGAAGCGGATATATGTATGTGGCCAGATGGAAGAATTCAGAAAATTGACTCTGAAAAACTCGATGAAGCTGTTCGAAAAGGTTACATATCTGAGAGACTAAAAAGAAAGGTTCATGAGGAGATCGAGGAGATCTTAAAAATTCTGAGCCCAGACTTGGAGAAAGAAGCCGTGTACGCTGTTAATGGAGTAAATGAAAGGCTAAACCTATAGAAGATTCTGAATAAAGTATATATCTGGCTCTTATATCCATCTTTATTAGGTGATGCAAACATGGGTACCCTAAAGCTAAAGTTTGCAATGCTTTCAACACTGGCTGTGATTATAGGTTTGTCTACGCTCTTCCTCACGATAATACTCTCGTTGCTGGGAGTATTTGACATTCTAACTCTTGGGGTCTTCGTAATCTTTATGAATGTTTTGCAGTGGCTTATCGCACCATATTTAATTGATGCAATGTATCGAACTAGGAAAATATCAAAGGCTGAAGAGCCGGAATTATACGAGGTTGTCGAAAGATTAAGCGCTAAAAGTGGAATAAAAATGCCAGAGTTAAGGATCGCCCAGATTCAGATACCGAACGCATTTGCATATGGCTCGCCATTAACTGGCAATAGAGTGGCTGTAACTACAGGTTTACTTAATACGCTGGATATGGAGGAGGTTGAAGCGGTTATAGGTCACGAAATTGGACACCTGAAACACCGTGACGTTCAAGTTATGATGTTTGTTTCATTACTCCCAGCAATATTCTATTACGTTGGATATTCACTAATGTGGTCATCGATGTATTATGGTAGCGGAAGAGATAGGCGTGGAAACGGAGGGGCATTGGCTGCGTTAATCGGTCTACTTAGTATGGCTGTATACTGGATTCTGACTTTATTCACGCTATACTTGAGCAGATTAAGAGAGTACTACGCTGATAGGCATAGTGCATCGGTAGTATTTGATGGTGCAAGGAAGCTCTCGGAAGGCTTAGTTAAGATAGTTCACTCAACAACAAGGATGCGCAGGCGATATAGTAATATGGGAGGCTTAAGTTCCTTCAAAGCTTTGTTCATATCAGACCCAGATAGCTCTGATAAAGACTCAATAACCCTATCGAGAACTGGTATATTGAGAGGTGATAGCGAACTAGTGGCCGAATACTTAAGTCGCAAGGTTACATTGCTAGATCAATTGGCTGAATTATTCTCAACGCACCCGAACATAATAAAAAGACTAAGGGCCCTTCAAGAGATAACGTAAATAATGAAGAATTATTTTTCTTATTCCTTTAGGGTTTTTCATCTCCATGTATTCGTTTCGCGCTTTCAATAGATTCACCATTAAAAAGTTACATCATAAGGTTTGCGAAATATGAAGTAGGTTCTTGAAGCCCTATATTCCTCTTAAATTTTATATCCATGATTCTATTTTTTGTTCTTGAGGGTGCAGATGGGTTTACGCATTGACTTTGAGGTTCCCTCATGGGATGAAATCTATGAGATGCTACTTAACCTGGCTGATATGATTAAAAAGGACTCTTTTAGGCCAAAAGTTATCGTTGGCATTTCACGAGGAGGTTTGCCGCCGGCGAGAGTTATGTCAGATCTTCTTGGGAATGTTGAATTATCTAGCGTTAGCGTGGAATTTTATCGGGGTGTCGCTGAGACTGGAAATGAACCAATTATAACTCAGTCTCTTTCTATACCTGTTAGTGGTAAATCTGTGCTCATAATAGATGATGTTGCTGATACTGGAAGGAGCTTAAAAGTTGTTAAAGACCATATTAACGAGCATGGTGCAAGCACTGTTAAGATTGCGACTATTTACTACAAGCCTTGGAGTATAATCATTCCTGACTATTATGTGAAGGTTACAAAGCGATGGATAGTCTTCCCATGGGAGAGGAAAGAGACTGTAAAAAATCTTATAGAAAGATGTAAGAGGAATGGTATACCTATAGACGAGGTGAGGCGAAAACTAATTGAGGGTGGAATGGATCAACTCCTACTTGAAAGATTTATAAGTGAGATCTTGGAGGAGACCGAGTGATAGAGTCCGAAGTTTTGGACAAATATTTACTAGTTCTGGGTTTCAGAAATGTTAAAATTAATAATATGGATGAATTTCTTAATTTAATTCGGCTTAAATCTGGAAGTTCTCAAGTTCAAATTTTGGATGCAAATCTCGTGGCGGATTTTGAGCATATATACTTTTCAGTTTTAAATGCTCTAAAATCCTTTAAATCCGGACTAAATATTTCGAAGAATCTTGCTATTGAAATTATGCTTTTTGCTTCAGGTCAAGATCAGATTAAGAAGGCGATTGAGATTTTAGGTGTTAAATCCTCTTCTAGAAGTATTGCGGTGGTAATTATTGCGGATAGCCGTGACGAGGCAATCTCTACGTTCAATGCTATTTCAAGCGCTATAAATGGAGAGGTAGATGAAAGCGTCATTGGGCTTGATGACAAAAAAATATCGAACATAATTAACACCTTTGGTATATCTGATTTTGAATTAGAAGCCTCCATGAGAGGCTCATTAAAGGATGCCTTAAAAAATGTCCTTATTGAGCGTGCAGCTCTCCTGATGACGCAACGCTAGGTTCACTCAGGCACTTTAAAGGGGTTTTTCTTTTGCAACGGAAAGTATATCTCTAGGTTTAATTACTGAGACACCCGTCAGTCTTCCCAGAACTTCAATGAGAATTATTTTATCTGGATTGTTTAAGTCCACTCTTCGATTTAGGTTCTCAACAGCAGCCTCAATTATCTCTTTGGTGGATATTTCTGAATGTCTTTTCTCGACTGTGACACGGAATCTTTCATTCTCTAGAATTTTATTGTGAAGACTAGCGGCAGCCCTTTTTATCTCTTCAATCCTTGTTTTAACAACAACTTCTATTGGAACAACTCTCAAGACGTAGCGAAACTCTGAAGGTCTCTCCTTAAGAATTTTTCTTAAACCCTCCACAGCCTCAAATGGGTCTAGTTTCGTTTTAGCAACTATAAGCCCAGCAACCTCCGTTCTATCAACCAATGCTTCTCTATCACCGAGTTCGCCAAGAAGAAACCAAATCTCTGAGCAAGCGTTATTTTCATTTCCCCTGGAGGTTGAAACGAGTAAGTTAAAATCCTCCATAACCATAAAGTAGACCCCAGCAAGTTAATTTAAATTAATGAAGTACATCCTTTTCAACATTTTGTTGCGGACTATTATTTATGGTTACAAGTCTATCATCCAAATATTTTTCCTTTCTGTTCAGGCACCAGGTTTGGTGGAATTTCTCCCATCAATGCTGCCCGAACGTTCTCTATACACATAAGCGCCATAGCCTTTCTCGTCTCAGCTGTGTATGTTCCGATATGCGGTGCCAAGACCACATTATCCATGCTTATGAGTGGGCTATCAAATGGAAGCGGTTCTTTTGCAAATACGTCTAAACCTGCGCCAGCAATCCATTTCTCCTTTAAGGCTTTGCAGAGAGCTTCTTCATTTATCACTGGTCCTCTAGAAGTGTTTATTATATATGCAGTTGGCTTCATGAGTCGCAATTCTTTCTCGCCTATAAGACCCTTTGTTTGTGATGTTAGCGGGACATGTACTGATACAAAGTCAGATTTCTTCATTAGAGTTTCAAGATCTACATACTGTGCCTCTAAAAAATTCTCAGCTTCAATTTTGCGCTCTACGTCGTAATATATAATTTTCATGCCGAAGGCTTTCGCTCTGATCGCAACCTCGTAACCTATTCGACCTAAACCAATTATGCCAAGAGTCTTACCGCGAAGATCGACGCCCATTCGTAGTTTTTGAACTCTAGTCTCCTCAATTTTTGCCCACTTCGTTCTTACATATCTGTCTGCTTCTATAAGCATTCTTGATAGGCAAAGCATAAGGCCTAACGTGAGTTCTGCAACAGCATGCGACAATATCCCTGGTGTATGAGTTACATAAATACCTCTTCTTGTACACGCATTAACATCAACATTATCGTAGCCCACACCATATCTAGCGATTATTTTTAGGTTCGGAAAATTATCGAGTACGGCATCATTTACTGGCTCAAGGGCTAATATCATTGCCTTAGAATCTTTAATTTCTTCCGAAATCTCTATAGGGCTTCCGAAGGTGCTGAAAAGTAATTCCGCTATATCGCCTAATTTATCTTCAAATAATTCTGGATTATCGGATCTTGCGCCAAGTGAAATCATAACTTTTGGCTTCAAGGGTTAGCATCCTCCATACTTAAGCATCTTAAAATTGTTTAATCCTAAAAAAGAAGAAATAACATTGGACTTAAAGCATTTTTGGTCAGCGGAGGTTAGTTTAATAGTGTGTCACAGCCTTTGGAAAAGGCTCCACGCCGTCGCCACGCATCATCCCAAAATACCTTCTTACAAGAGACCTATTTATTTATTCCCTTTAATTATATCCTCAAGTTCCATTTTACATTAACCTCCTCTATTTTATTAAAGAAATAAGAGAGCTAATTGAGGTGAACGAAAAATTAATTGGCCTAGAATCTTATTTTAATCTAGGTGTAAGAGGACATGTCTTTAGACGAATATCTAAGGAAAAGGGATTTCAGCAAGTCACCCGAACCTCGCGGTGGAGCAAGCATAGAAGAGGGTTCGGTAGTAGGTGAGGGAAGAATTTACGTGATTCAAAAGCATGCAGCTAGTCACCTGCATTACGATCTTAGATTGGAGAAGGATGGTGTGCTTAAGAGCTGGGCTATACCAAAGGAGCCGCCAGCCGATAAGGGAGTTAAAAGATTAGCTGTTCAGACCGAAGATCATCCAATTGAATATGCGGACTTTGAGGGGATTATACCGGAGGGAGAATACGGGGCTGGAACAGTTGAGATATGGGATAGAGGAACATTTGATATTGAGGAGTGGGGGGAAGATAAAATAGTGGTTTACATTCATGGTGGAAAACTTAAGGGTAGATATTGCTTGATCAAATTTAAGAAGCAGGAAGGAAGCTGGCTCTTTTTCAAAGTGTAATAAAAGTTGCCTAAAACCATTAGCTCGAATTCTATAGTTTTTAAGAGGTTATACACGTAAATATTATAATTGTAATTTAACATGGATTTAGAAAACTTTCGCATCAACTTTAAAATTTGGAGGTTTTTGATTACGGGGTTCGAGGTGATCTTTCAACCGGAGGGGAAACGTGTAAGGGTTTCTTCGAATAGCACTATTTTAGATGCTGCAAAGATCGCTAACGTGGATCTAACGTTCGTTTGCGGCGGTCTTGGGAAATGTGGAAAATGCAAGGTTATAGTTGAGAATAGCGGAGATAATGTAAACCCTTTAACCAGTGTCGAACGAAGGTTTTTATCAGAATCTGAGATATCTTCGGGGTATAGGCTAGCATGCCAAACGATTGTTAAAGGTTCGCTGATAATTAATATTCCTGAGGGGAGTAGAACTGGTAAGCAGAGGCTTCAAGTTGAAGGTATAGAAACACCTGTTAAACCTGAACCAAATATTAGGAAATACTTTGTCGAGCTACCTAAACCTAGCCTCCAAGATGTTAGATCAGACGCTGATAGGCTCTTAGATGGGCTTAGGCAGGTCTATGGACTTGAAAATCTAATGATCAGTTACGATGTCCTTCAGCATCTACCACTGGTTCTTAGGGAGGGCGAATGGAAAGTTACAGCTGTCATCTGGGATGGAAGAGTTATAATTGATGTTGAGCCTGGTAATACCGCTAAGAGAGTTTTTGGATGCGCCTTTGATATAGGAACAACAAAGATCGCTGGTTACCTATTAGACTTAAATTACGGCGCGGTTTTAGCCGTTGATTCACTGATGAATCCGCAGATACCCTATGGAGAGGACGTAATATCAAGAATCACTTATGCATCTATGGGGTTAAATGAGCTAAGGGAGTTACAGAAGGCCGCCATCGACGGTGTAAATCAGATTCTAAAAAGCCTTCTGGACAAGACTGGCGTAAGCTTTAAAGAGATTTATGAAATGACCATTGTCGGTAACACTGTTATGCATCATCTATTTTTAGGAATATGCCCCAAATACATAGCTTTAGCGCCATATCCCCCAGTTGTGAGAGGAGGATTAAATGTTAAGGCTAGAGAAATAGGTGTTGAAATTAACGAGAATGGTAACATTCACTTGTTGCCAGTGATAGGCGGATTCGTTGGCGCTGACACTGTCGCGGTTATATTAGCAACAGAATTGTATAAAAGGGAAGATCTATGCATGGCGCTTGACATCGGAACTAACACCGAGGTAGTTTTAGGAAATAAGAATGGAATTTTGGCATGCTCTTGCGCTTCTGGACCAGCTTTTGAAGGTGCACATATAAAATGTGGTATGAGAGCTGCGAGTGGGGCAATCGAAAAAGTTAAGTTAGATCCAGAAACTCTTGAGGTTAAATATCAAACAATAGATGGTGTTAAACCGCGCGGTATATGTGGATCTGCACTCGTGGATGCTGTTGCAGAGATGCTTAAGGCAGGAATAATTGATATATCCGGGGCTTTTAATAAAAACATTTCTTCATCGAGAATTCGTAAAGGCGACGACGGATACGAGTTTATTCTTGCTTGGGGGAGTGAGACGGCCACTGGCGAGGAGATAGTTATCACGCAGAGAGATATTCGAGAGATTCAGTTGGCTAAAGCGGCAATTCACACAGGTTGCGCGGTATTAATGCGAAAGATGAATGTAGAGGAGTCTGATATAAGCGTGCTATTTATAGCTGGGGCATTCGGCTCATATATAAATCCTGAAAGCGCAAGAACGATAGGCATGTATCCGGAGATACCGCTAAATAAAGTTTGTATCGTTGGTAATGCTGCTGGGACAGGCGCTAGGATGGCTCTAATCTCGAAATCAATTCGGGAAAAAGCTGAGGAGATATCGAGAAGAGTAAGATATATCGAGCTTGGAGCAGAACCAGAATTTCAAGCAGAATTCTTAAACTCGCATTTTATGCCGCACGCTGACCTAACAATATACCCAGAAACGGTTAAAATGCTAAAACAGCTCGGTAGGCAAGTCAAAAAGCCAACAATAATACTTAACACAAGAAAGATAAACAAAGATCGCTAAGAATACAGTCATTTATTAGATGAGTTTCCAAAGTATTCTCTCCAGTATTTCTCAAATAATTCGTCCCTCAATCTTCTCAGTTTATCACTTATCTTAACCGGATATGGTTCGCTGTCCCTTATACGCCTATATTTTTCCGGTAAGGCTGCTAATTGTTCAGCGCAGTATCTTCTAATCTCCTTTAATTCAGGAAAATCATAGACTATTTCACCCTTAACAATTATGGGAACAAGCAGAGGCTTTCCGTTCTCAATCTCTTCATCCCATAGGGTGATAATATCCTCCACATATTGTCCATCCTTAATTATCCTCCATACCTGCTTCTTCCCTGGTAAAGTAGCCTTACCTATACTGCTTGTGTATTTCGTTGCAGGTATCATTTTCCCGCTAACATCGCTAGTCTCCGCAAGCTTAAATATTCCGTCCAGTGCTGAAACACCTCCCTCCTTTATTAGCGAGTCGTAGTTTGCGCCAGTTATCAGCTTTGTTCCAACCCCAAAACCGTCTATCGGAGCGCCTTTAGCCAGCGCATCCTCAATAACGAACTCATCTAAGCGGTCGCTTGCAAAGATCTTCACGCCAGTTAGCCCAGCTTCATCAAGAATCTTGCGCGCCATCTTACTGAGCTCAACGGGGTCCCCGCTATCAAGCCTGATTCCAGCGAGATTATAGCCCAGCTGCTTAAGCTCTAAGCCTACTTTTACCGCATTCTTGACACCCTCGATGGTTTCATAGGTGTCTACTAAAAGTATCGTGTTATGAGGAAAACTCCTAGCGTACTCTCTAAAAGCCGATAGCTCTGTTTCCTTAAATGAGCCTGTTCCTCTGTATCGTTCTTCAATAAACTTATGCGGTATCGTTCCAACAAAAGGTATACCCCATTTCATTCCAGCAATAACTAGCGATGTCCCATCGGCTCCACCAATATAAGCCGCTCTAGCACCTAAAATAGCAGCGTCCCTTCCATGAGCTCTTCTTGCTCCAAAATCAACAACAGTTCTAGGCGAATAAATTATGTTTCTGCCTTTTGCGGCATAAGCAATTCGGGAGGCTTTTGTGGCGACTAAACTCTCAAAATTCATTATGTTAAGTAGGTATGTTTCCAGTAATTGTACATCTATAGATGGTCCAGTAATATTTATTACCGGTTCATTTGGGAATACTGGCGTCCCTTCAGGAACAGCGTAAATATCACCTTTAAACTCAAAGTTCTCCAAGTAATCTAGGAATTCGCTACTTAAGTCCTTTCCAGCCATCTTCTCAAGCCATTCGCGGTGCCTTCTACTTAAGCCGCGGTTTAAAATCTGGATATAGCTGACAAACTGTTCTAATCCAGCGGCAATAACATATGAGCCCAAATGCTTTGGGTTCTCCCGGAAAAAGTATGTTTCAGTTATTACGTTGTTTAAACGGTGGTCGAAGTTGCATTTTCCGGATGTTAACTCATAGTAATCTATAAAGAGAAATAAATCATCTTCGCTTAGAAGCCCTGACTCAAGTTTTCTCAAGGTTCCTTCACCATATTAAGCTTCTTCTATATTTCTCATTCCCTTGAATATCAAGAGGATAAACTCGGAGATCTATTTAATCTGATCTAAAAGCATTTATAGGTTTACAGGGATCCATGTTGAATGATTAAATAGTAAAGCTAAAAGACCGCTCTGTAATTTACTGTTCTAAGACTCTTTGACCGCGCTTTCTTTTTCTAATCCTCCTTTTCGCCGTAATCATCTTTTTCATGGCGTTTGCTATATCATCGTAGATTGATGGTAAATCCCAACCCTCAGATGAGTAGTTATATGCGTCCCTATCTGTCCTTATGTTAACACTAACCTCATATCGCCTTCTTTGCCTGTCAAAAGATGATGATTTAATCGCGCTTCTAGCCTCGATGATAGATGGAAGAAATCTATTTATACCTTCGACAAGGCGGATAAACTTAATCTTTGCAGCTTCAGCTTCAAACGGGTCATCTGGTAAGCCAATGATGTAGACCGGAAAGTTAATTTTGGTTTCTTCGGTGGAGATAAGTTTTGCAAAATCCCTATATGTTATTATCCCTTGAAGCTCTTCACCAATAGTTATTAGAGAGTATGAAGAGTCTTGAGCGAGCATGCTTTCAGCAACATCCTTTATTTGGGCTTGCGGATCGAATTCTAGTAGTGATCTACTCATTATAGCCTCAACTGGATAATCCAATGGATCAATGAGGTCGGGAACGCCAAATCTATATTTATCGTCCCCTAAATCTGTTATCAAGTTAAACGCGATGTGGCCCGACGTTACTATGCCGGCTACTCGCCTACCTTTTATAACTGGCAGGTGATCAATCCTTCTCCGAAGCATTATCTCTCTTGCTTTTGAAACTTTCTCTCCTATTAATACTGTTATTGGCGAAGAGCTCATGATTTTTGAAGCCCTTATACTTCCTAAACCGCTGTTCTTCACCTCGTTAACTATGTTTTTAATATCTACTTTTCCTACAATATCGCCGCCTTCAACTATTGGTAGCGCCCTTAGTCTGTAATCTGCCATTAATCTGGCAGCCTGAAAAAGCCCTGTATTAACTGATAGTTTTGGAATAAAGTTTAAAAGAGATTCAATCTTCATATTAGCAGGATTTCTAACCCTTAAAGTATCCCTTATCGTAGCTGTTCCAATTTTATCGCCAACCCATGCAAAGACCTCATAGAAGTTTCTGTCCTTCATTAAGCCGATTGCTTTTGATACTGGCGTAGAAGGCGCGACAACAATGCATTCAGAAACGAGATCCCCGATTAATCTGTCTTTGGGGGAAATCAAATTGATCACAACCAAACTGCAAAATAAGATATATCTTTAGCCCTTTTTATAATTGGTGGTATTTCGTTAAAAATTTTGCTAATTATGAGTAATGCGATAATCTTAATACTTCTAAACAGAGTAGAATAGATGAGTAGGATAAAATCTCTGGGTTAATGTTGAATATGGGTTTGAACGAATTTGAATTCGAAAAGACTTCAGTAATTGTTAAAACCTTAAAGGATTATGAAAATATTGTAGCGCAGATTTTGAAAGAGTATTTCCAAGAGGCTAAGGTTCTGGCGAGACCATTCAATTTTTCCGGATTGGTTCTAGTCGAATCTGACGTTCCACCCGAGGAGTTGGCTAAGGAAATTAAGTTGAGGGTTCCAGAGGCTGAAAAGGTTTTACCAGTAAAATATTATGCGACAGCTGAAATTGAGCATATTATTGATGTGGCACGGAAAATTGCCAATGAATTGAGAGATGCAAAGTCGTTTGCAGTAAATACTGTTAGGAGGGGTCGCCATAATTTCTCAAGTATAGATGTAAATGTAAGAGTTGGCGCTGTCCTAAAAACTGAATCTTGTTGTCTGGTTAACTTAGATTTCCCAGATAAGATCGTTTTCGTTGAAATTTTAGGGCCGCATGCCTACTTAGGTGTTATTGACGGAAGGGAGTTTTTGAAAAAGATTCGGCCAGAAAAATTCCAGGTTAGGGAATATTTCAAGAAGGTTTCGCTTGTTCAAATGCCATATTTAGGTGGGTTAGATGTTTCAAGGGAAATGGGTGTGAGGATTGGTCGGGAGGCCCAAACCTTTGAGGTTGGCGAGCTTATTATTGCACCGGTAGGTTCTGTTAGGGCCGATGATTTAAGTGCTTTCTTAAGAGGAGTTTTTGAGGGTATAGAATCAAGATATCAAATTCAGATGAGAACATATGCGCATAAACCGCGTAAGACAGAAGTTTACGTTCAAAACTTATATGAACTCGTTAGAGAAAGATCTTTTGAGCCCATAATTGTTTTTGAACCGGAAGGTGAACCAGTGAACTTGGTGTCCACAAAACTCGCTGAATTAGCCATCAAAAGCAGTAGAGTGAATTTCCTCATAGGCTCAAGGGAGGGTATACCACATGGGATCTTTCGATTTGCGGAACTTGTTGTAGATCTTTGTCCTGGAGTAACGATAGCAACAGACTTGGCAGCGGCATCAGCCCTAATAGCTCTGGCATTTGCAATACATCAGAGGTTGAGTTACAGAGTTGAAGAGATTGATGAGCAATAATTAATGCTTTAACCACCTCTCTTTAAGCGGTGATGATCTGGTATCTTGAAATCTCCGTTAGCCCATATCCTTGGAAAATATATCGCTTCAATCGTTCAATGAACTATCCGAAAATATCTGATTCCGCTAATCTACTCTCCTGATATAACAATTAGCGCATGATAAGATTTTCTCGAAATGCTAAAACAACAAAAATCTCTTATGCTATTAAGTCTTTGTATAAGATTGTGAGGTTGAATGAATTGAAGTGCCCCTTATGTGAGACTGAGGTTGATGAGAACGCAAGATTCTGTCCAAAATGTGGTGCATCACTAAGTCTAGTGAGCGACTTCATAATATCCACAACCCCTTCAATACCAGGCTATAGGATAAAGAAGGTTCTGGGCGTAGTTACTGGAATCTCTCCAAGAACGAGGGGTATGCTAGGGAGATTTATAGCGGGATTCGAGACAATGTTCGGTGGAGAGGTTAGAGCCTTTACAAGTGAGATTGAGAAGGCGCGTTTTGAAGCCATAGAGAGAATGAAAGCCAAAGCCATGTCCCTTGGAGCAAACGCCATTGTCGGCGTAGATTTAGAAACCTCAGATTTAGGTTTAGGAGCTGGCATAGTTTTAATCTCCGCTACTGGAACCGCGGTCATAATAGAGCCGGAGCAGCAGTAATCCACGAGAGATAGCATATCCTCAATTTTAGGTCTTCTCTCTAAGAGTTTAAGTAGAATAAATTATGGTGGACCTTGGATATTTTAATTAAGAATTGTGATAACCATTCTTATTCTTTTATAGATAAAAATGTACGCATACCTTGAATGTGCCAGAGGAATTCTAGAAGCAATACTCGTCTGCTTAGAAAAACCAAATCCTCAAAGTAGCTTCGATAACTAAAATTAATCCAATTATAATGAATACTAGAGAGGTTCCAATCTTAAGGTGACGCTCCGGCATGAATCCTAAAATTTTATGACCGAAAATAACTGCAATACCTGTAATAATGCTAAATGCTAACATAACGCCAGCTAAAACCATCTGAGGATTGTTGAATTGAGCGGCTAATAAGATTGATGCCGCCTGCGTTTTGTCACCCAACTCCATTAATGCAATTAGCGAGAAAGTTTTGAGAAAAGAGGATTTAGTATCGCTAGGAATACCTTTTTCGTTCCTATGTATTAGCGATATTAAACCGAAGACTATGAATGTTAGGCCAGATGCAAAGCCAAGTATCTCGTGCGGTAAAAGACTTAGCAATTCTCCGCATAATAATGCGCTTAACCCGTCAACTAAGAAAAAAGCTGCCATTGCACCCGAGAAAACGGAGATCGCTGATGACCTTGATGAGAGCATAATGGTGCATATCTGTGTTTTGTCACCCAACTCAGCTAAAAAAACTATAGAGAAAGACGTTATAAGTGGAGTTAAATCTACGGTCATATCGATCCTTTTTGAAACCTCATTTCACTAATATATTTATTTCTATAATGATAGAAGATTAAACAAAATTAATAAATCTAACGAAAAAGCTTTGCGATTAAATATGTTTTCTCGCAATTTTTATCTATTTATGTGCTAAAATAATGCGTAGATAAGGTGGCTCCATGCGCATAATCCTTGCTTAAAGAAAGTTTTCGAGAACTTGCCATGATCCCATAGATAATTGGTTTAGAAATGGTTTTGCGTGATTGAAACCGTTTGTTTCCAACGTTTCTTATTTGAGAAGTAATAGTCCCATAACTTTGCTAAATGTACACATCTTTCTAGACTTTCAACTGTTAAGTGAAAATGCTGAGTTTCATTATGATCATGAATCTCTTCCAACTCGCCCTCTTTAAGTTCC
>JAWCEH010000009.1:0-59876 GCA_038859955.1 Bathyarchaeia archaeon
GCACTACGTTTATCGCTACATTAACCCAAGCTGGCTCCAGTACGCTAAACCCCATCAGTTCGCGATACTCTCAAGGCGAGGCGATTTAGGCGTGGGCGTCTTCCCCCTGCCAGAATGGCATGTTAAGGAGGGAGAGGGTGTAATCCACAACTTGGGCTTGAGAATCACGTTTGAGGAAGCCCCAAGAGAGGGCGAAGATAAAGGAGCATTTAAAACAGTTGGAGATTTGGAGCATGCTAAAATCGTAAGATGCTATGTAAATGGCATGAGCATGAAAAATATTGCAGCACTATTTAACAGGAGCACGTTTACGGTTAAACTTCATATTGATAAGCATAATAGGAGAGTGGGGGAGAATGGGGTTTGCGAGATATGCAAGCGGGCGAAAAGCGAGCTATATGAAACTCTCGCTACGCGGAACACTCCATTATAATTTGTTTTTGTTTATTTGGATGCGTTATCCATCTACTCCTTCCCTAATTTAGGGAAGGAGAAACTCCTAAATTAACTCCTAAATTAAGAGCGGTAACTGATGATGAGTGATAGGATAATGCAAAAACGGAAGAAACGTAAGAATAGGAGCTTGAAGGAGCTTAGGCGTAAGGTTGATTCTGTTCTCCTAAACCTTGAGCTACTCCGCAATGAAACAAGACTAAAGTTTTATAAGGAAACCCTGAGGCTTGAGAGGAGGCGCGTGAAACGAGGCCTAAATAAAGCCTATATCACATAGCATGATGAACCGGAAACCTAACCTGAAGAAAATCTGTCTCCTATACTAAGATACAGGGGGGTTTTCTGTCTCTCTAAGTTGAATGTTTTCCCCATCAACCATACTAACCGTTAGTAAGGTTTAGGGATGGCTATAAAGTTTGTCCATCAACCCGGAAGCAGCCCCTTGAGAGGCGGTTTAGGGCCTATTTTCGGACAGAAAAACTATCCAAAACCATGCTTAAACCCAGCAAGCCAAGCCATAAGCCAGCCGGCAACCCACAGAAAACCCGGAACCCTCATGTTATAAGGTTTGAAAGTGAAAAAGACAGTCTTTCTGTGAACTTCCAGTTTGGCAGCTCACCTTCAATATATTCTCTTATCTCGTTTCCTAAACAGAGGGCGACTAAGGGAACATTCAGTTTATGCGTCTTCAAAATTTGATCCTGTTTAACTTCGATCCTCCAGTCTTTTATTAAATTCGCCGGATTTATGTGTATTCCGGCGTATAAACTCATATTTAACCCCTTTATTACCCCCGCAATTTCCTCAGAATGCTCATAATTGTATGTTCGAGCAGCATTAACGCCAACTTTGGCAGCCTCTTTAAAACCTGAATCCTCAATTCTATTTAATCCAGAGGGATGAAACCATGCTCCAACAATCATATATGCCACCTTAATCTTTGGTTTTTATCTTATCTTTATAATTTGGAGGATTTTAAATTAGGAGATCATAAAGTTAAAATGCTTCTTGCTCTACAATTATAGGCCAAATTTTAGGATCTTTAACTATAAATTTATGTATTTTCTTTATCGCATCAAATATGTTCTTTTCTTTGATAGGGTTGAGCCCGCATATCTCCTTCAGTATAAAGTCAATTCCACGCGGATAAATCTCTTTCAGAAAAAATTCATCCGCGGGATAAAGTTTTCCATTTTCGTCTTTTCCGCGAAATTGGATCGCTGCGGCTACGCCTAGAGTAGTACAGGTGTAACGTACGCTATGCTTCTCATCAAGTAATAATGCTCCAATTAACCTGTCGTTTCTGGAAAGTTTTCTAGGCAGGTCTCTCCCAACCCGATATATAGTGTCGCCAAGAGCTTTATTATTGAATCTTCGAATTAGATCATCTATATACTCTCTCATGTTTTCTCCGTTAAATTCGCCTGGGTACTCGCGGATTAAGGCCTCTCCAGACTCCCACATAGCTCTCAAAACAGCCTTATGTATGTGAGGGTTACTTATTGCCTCCCAAACATACTTCAAACTCGGATCCGTAAGGTAGCCTAAGTATGCAGCGACAGCATGCCCCATATTATGAACAAAAAGTTTCTGGTCCGCGTAGGCTGCAATATTTTCTTTCGGTATGATGTCCAAAACCTTTGGAATGCCACACTTGAATGCTCTTGCATCCACTATTATCTTGTCATAGGCCTCCGCAACCACCGTGAGAATATCTTCTCTCTTTTGCTCTTGAGTCATTAACGGAACCATCTTACCAATACACGTCTCAACAAGACCAACTGCTGAATCAATCGGATAGCCTGGTGGCAAAAACTTCAGCAGGCCTTCTCTAAAAAGTTTTGAAGCCCCTCTAATGTTTTCGCATATTAAAATGTCTATTGGCCCTCCGCCAAGATTACGCCTTCTAATCAACCCCTTCGCTATTACTGGATAAATGCTAGGAAGATTATTAACTCCCACAGCCGTAGCCATGATATCCGCGGTTGCTATCTCATCAGACACCTTCCCTACATCTTCAGCGTGAACCGCCCTAACATTTTCAACCCATACAATTTCTGAATAAACATCCTTCACAGCAATTTTGTATCTTCTCTTCTCATTCAGCGCCCTAACAACCTCATCCACAACCTCGACAAAAACAACCTCATAACCAGCTCTTGAAAAAAGGTATCCAACAAGAGAACGCCCAATGCTGCCAGCTCCAAACACAATTATTTTCATATATATCACATTTCCAATAGCTTATTGTCTTATCTTTCAAAAATATTCTCTGCATCACCTTCTTAAATTTCCCTTTAGACCTAAATCCTGATTGATGGTAATTATAAGTTTAAAGGACAAAAATATAGATTTCAAATGTCAACCTCCACTAAAATTTTAATCTTGCGTATTTCGAAAGCATTGAATTGAAAATAGAGAATGCTTAACCTATCCGCAAGTCTATATATTAGAATAATTATTTCTAAATGTAAAAATATAACCCAAATTAAACTATAATTGCTAAAGAAAAATTACAGAGGAAAAAAAGATAAGATGTTTTTAAACAGACCCGAAAGTACCTTACTCAATTTTCTTATAACATAGCCACCAATCAAGGCATTTTATTTCTCCAGCCCTCTCCTGCTCCCGTCTCTTCTCTATCATGTCTACAGTATTTGCAGGTGGAACAATTACATTATCGCCTATAATTTCATTATTCGGCCAGTTAGCTGGTATAGCATAGCCTTTATCGGCAATCTGCAGCGCTCTTACCATTCGGAGTATTTCATCCATATTTCTGCCAAGTTCCATAGGATAGTATAGTATCGCTCTAACAATACCTTTCGGATCAACTATGAAGACGGCTCTCACAGTCTGCGTTCCTGCAGCCTGCTTGTGGCGCATACCTAATCTTGCAGATATTTCACCAGTGTTATCCGCAATTATTGGAAACTTTATTTCTACGCCGAGTTTTTCTTTAATCCATTCCTCCCACTTTAGATGCGCGAAAACCTGGTCTATACTTAACCCTATTAATTCGCATTGTATCTTCTGGAATTCCTCATATCTTTTTTGGAATGCAACAAATTCGGTTGTGCAGACCGGTGTGAAGTCCGCCGGATGGCTGAAGAGAATAAACCATCTTCCGCTATAATCATCTGGAAGTTTGATTACGCCTCTTGTTGTTCTAACTTCCATTTGAGGGAATCTATCACCTATTAATGGCATTTTATACTCTTCCATACAAAACCCCATTAAAAACTAAGACTGAACAGCAATAAAAGTTTTGCCTACGAAAATCGGCCCTAAAAAGAATTTTAAATTCACTTTCGACAATTCTAACGCTACCATCTTGCGAAAAACAACGAATCTTGGCCTTAAGATTATAACGTTCATCTACCATGGCTTCATTAAAGTAGAAAGCTGTCTGTCACTCGGATAGGAAAGATGAGAATTGTTACTTTTTGATTGAATAGGACTTTTATAGATAAGTTTCCCTATATTTATTTCGTGTAGAAATGGCCTCGATATTTAAGGATAGAAGCAAGCTTTCACCTCGCTATATCCCCGAGAGGTTGCCTCACCGCGAGAGGCAGATTGAGGGTTTACTCTCCTTATATGAGTATGTCTTAGACGACGTCGAGAACGCTTTCCTTCAGGTTACGCAGATCGTAGGCGGTGTTGGAACGGGTAAAACGTGCACTGCTGTGAATTTTGGGAGACGAATTGAGAAAGAAGCATCTGGGCTTGACTTTTCTTTGAAGCACATCTATGTTAACGCGAAGGTGGAGGGGACAAGTAGATACGTATTGTATAGAAGAATATTGGAGAAGACCGCTCCAGCCATTGCCTCGCGTAGCCTAAGCCCCGAGGAGATGCTTTTCCAACTTGTAAGATATCTTAAAGATGAGAAAGAATATGTTATCCTGACAATTGACGAGATTGATTACTTATGTAAGCGGGGGGAACACGTTATCTACGACTTGACAAGGTTGAATGAGATCAGTCCCGGTGAACCGATTAATGTTCTAGGTATTCTATTAATTTCGCGCGACCTTTCTTACTACAAGTTTCTTGAACCAAGCGAGCTATCAACCCTTGGAAGATACGTAATAGAGTTCCCGCGCTATACATCAAATCAGATTAAGGATATTTTATGGGATAGAGTTAAATTGGCATTTAAGCCTGGAGCTATTAATGATGAGGTATTGGAATTTATAAGCGATTTAACAGTTAAGCCTCCTTTTAATGGTGATGTTAGAGTCGCACTTGATCTGCTTCTCTATTCAGGCAACTTAGCTGAAAATTTAGGTTTCAATAGAATTTTACCTGAACATGTGCGTAGAGTCCATGCTGAAACTCATCCTGGAATAACAACCGAGGATATCTTAGACTTGAGCGATAGAGGTAAGCTTGTTCTTTTAGGTCTGGTCAGGGCTCTTAAAAATCAAAAGAAGGCTTATGTTGGCTTAAGAGAGATAAGGGAAGGCTACGAAGTCGTCTGCGAGGAACAGGGAATTAAGCCCACCGGAGAGGTTGAGGATTACATGCAGGACCTCATCGACAGAGGAATTGTAAGCATGAAATCGCTTAGAGAATTTGGGATCTCAGATGTTCCAGCCGAAGATTTAGAGCGTTTCCTAAACGGCGTAATGCAGAGGTTAAAGGGGTGACGGAATGAAGCCTAAAGAACCCATAATCAGGTGGGAAGATGTTGAGACTGGACTTGGAAGCGTTGGCAGGCTCAGGATACTAAAAAAAATGATTGAAAAACCCAATGAATACTTCAGCAAATACGCTTTAGAAAGGGCTACAGGTCTTAAGCCAATCGATGTCAGGAGAGATATTGAAGTTTTACTTAATTTAGGTTGGATTAAAGAGTACGGGTATGATCCTAAAAGATACAAAATTAATTTTGAAAATGAAGTTGTTAAGGTGATAGCGGAGTTTATGCGCAGGTTTAGGTAGGGAAACCCTCCCCCCTCCCTAGGTACGTTCCTCTATAAATACTCTTCTTATTCAACAGCTATTCTGGGTTGAGCGGATATGTCTGAAGATATAGAATCCGTACGTGGAGTTGGATCCAGCATATCAGTTAAGCTTAAGGAAGCTGGCTACCCAACAATCGAATCCATAATCGTCACTCCCCCAGGAGAGATAATGGAAAAGACAGGTATAGGATACAACACGATTCTAAAAATTCAAGAGGCCGCTAGAAACATACTTGCAATTGACTTTAAAACCGCTGAAGAAGTTTATGAAAGAAAGAAAACAATGAGAAAATGCACTACCGGAAGCAAGAAACTTGATGAGATACTCGGTGGAGGAATTGAAACGCAGGCGCTAACGGAACTCATAGGTGAATTTGGAAGCGGCAAAACCCAGATATGTATGACGCTCTCGGTGACTGCTCAACTTCCATGCGAAGAGGGAGGTTTAGGCGGCAATGTTGCATTTATAGATACTGAAGGAACATTCATGCCTGAAAGGCTCTACCAAATCGCATCCGAAAGGGGGCTTGACCCGAGCGAAGCTGCCAAGAGAGTTTTAATTGCAAGAGCATATAGCAGTAGCCATCAATGCTTTTTAATCGACAGGCTTTTTAACCTGTGTCCAGAGAACAATGTGAAAATGGTGATCATAGACAGCATGATTAGCCATTTCAGAGGCGAGTACTTAGGCAGAGATGCTCTGAGCGAGCGGCAGCAATTACTAAATAAATACCTTCACAAGATTCTAAGGCTTGCCGAAGCCTATAATATTGCTGTTGTTGTTACAAATCAGGTTCAAGCAAACCCAACCGCGTTCTGCAGTGAACCAAATAGACCTGCCGGCGGAAACGTTATGGCTCATGCATGCACCCATCGAATCTATCTTAGGAAGGGAACAAGAGGAATAAGGATCGCGAAAGTCATTGATAGCCCAAACTTACCTGAAAAGTTAGCGAGGTTTCTGATAACTGAGAAAGGCGTAGTTGATCCGCCAGAGGGGTTAAAGATAGAGGGAATAGAGGAGGAAACCGAAGAGATTTTTGAGAAAAATTAGAGGGTTCTACGCTAATGACAGCGGTTGACAACCCGAATCTCTTCTTCGCTCAGAAGCGTCCCGAACTCCCTTCAGGGCATGTTAAGCCGCTACTAAACCTGTTAGAACCCAAGATTGGAATCTGTGTAAGCACAATCATTAGGGTTGCCTCTTTTGAGAATGCGTATGCCCATAAACTCAAAGATTACGGCCCGCTCATAACATTATCAAATATAATAACATCCATTATCCGACCGAAGAACCAAAGAATGGGAAGATAGAGTTAACGGTAAATCATATATTTATCCCTAAAACTCAAAGAAGGTTCATTAAAGTGTCCGAGTTCAAGAGGGCCTCAAAAGTCCTTGAAGAGAAGCTGAGCCTTCCAAAGCTGACGACGGGAAATGCTAATCTAGACGCGCTATTAGGTGGAGGAATAAAGCAAGGGTTATTCTATCTCTTCTATGGGGATGAGGACAGTGGCGTAGATTTATTGATTCACCAAATACTTGTCAACAGCTTGCCTCCAAAGGAGGAGTTTGGGCTAGGCGGCAAGTGCGTCTACATTTACTGCGGAAATTATAGGCGAGAAAGAACTATGCTGGATACACGCACTCTAACGTATCTAATTAAGGCTGAGAAGATAGATCCTATGAAGGCACTAGACAACATTTACGTGATATGCAATTTCTCTGAGGATCAGCAGGAACAAGTCTTCAGAGAATTACTTGAACTGCTAAGGAGAGAACCCGAGATTAAACTCGTCGTTGTCCATAATATTGCCAGGCTCTTCACGCCGAATAATGAAGCGAGGAATGTTAATGCTGGAGAAAGAATAATACATCTTCAAAGAGTTATCCACCAAATATGGCAGGTCTGC
The DNA here is from genome assembly GCA_038859955.1 of Bathyarchaeia archaeon. Lineage (GTDB taxonomy): Archaea > Thermoproteota > Bathyarchaeia > Bathyarchaeales > DTEX01 > DTEX01. The sequence goes on from JAWCEH010000009.1 coordinate 7,340, forward strand.
GCCGAGAATAATGTGGCCTTAATAGCCTCATGCAAACCGTCTGAAAGCAGCGGCCACCGAATCCCAAAGCCTGAAGGGGGAAAGTATCTCAAACATAGAGCTTCAGTCATAGTTTACTTTAGGAGGAAGAGGAATTCAATCTCAGCCTTTCTTGTTAAGCACCCTAATCGAGCACCCGGAATGATTAATATTGAGTTGAGGGAGGGGGGTGATTTATTGGGCAGGATAACCCCTTCATTTAGAACCCTACTTCAGAAGGAAATAGAAAACTTGAAGAGGACTTATAGGGAAGCTCTAATGGATATGAAGCGTAGGGAAGCATTTGACAGTCTCGTGCATATATGGAGCAGCGAGCAGGGCGCTATGAGTTACGCTAAAGTTCCTACAGTTCTTGAAGTAATGCTGCTCACCGCCGTTGTAGACAACCGCAAACTTGTCGAAGAAGCATTAGAGCAAGTAAAATTAATGCATGCCAAGCTAGAGAAGATTGACGCGGTTCTTCAAAAGCTCCTGAAGTAGGGGAAGTCTAGATATTATGAAGCAAACACTGGGATGGCTCTTAGATGTAAATGTTGCGGGAAGCGAAGCAATTTTATGGCTGAAAACAGAGAACAACGACATTATTCGTTTAATTGATAAGTATAGACCCAGCTTCTACATAAAGCCTAAAGAGGACTCCGAGATTAAACGTTTAGCTGCAGTATTAGCCAATCATCCAAATGTAGTGGACGTTAAATCCTCGAGCAAATATACGTCTCTAACTTCAGGTAAAACAAGAGTTTTACGTGTTTACGTTGATTCAACAAGAAATTACAGGAAGGTTTTGAGAGACGTAGAGAAGGATAGCAGTGTAGAGGCCCCCTTCAACGTTGATCTTCTCCACGTCCAATGGTACCTCTTCTACAAAGACCTTCCACCGACAAGCATGATGCGTGTTTCCTTCAATGAGAGAAACGAATTGACGTTATTAGAAGTTATTGACGACAGTCTAGAAGTCCAGCCGCCTCCCTTTACAAGCATAATATTTGACATCGAAATATCGAGCGAGAAACTTACTCCAGACGTGAATGTGGATCCCATTTCGAAGATAGACATTCTTAACGAACAGATGGAGATCATTAAATTATTTGAGGGTAATGAAAGAGACTTGCTCCTTGATTTTTCGGAGTATATTAGGGACTTAAATCCAGACTTTTTAATTTCAGAGAGTGTTGATGAGAAGCTAACCTACATTTTAGAGAGAGCTAGGACTATAGGATTAAATTTAGAGGTTGGCAGAGAAAACGTTGATATTTTAAAGCTAAAGAAACTTTTGCCGTATGCGCATAAAGGCAGAGTCCCCCTCGACCTTGAAACATTTCTATCGATCGGCATAGCTGGCGTTACTGAGCTTTCAAGGTTCTCGCTGGTCCCTCCAGGCTTGGCGGCTAAGTGGCCCGCGGGTAAAATAATAGATAGTAGGCAGTGTTACGAAGCAATTAAGAGAGGTATAATCATCCCTCAATCCCGCGCCTTCTTTCAATACGTGAAAACGGCTAAGGAAGTTATCTTCAGCGATCGAGGTGCTCTAATCCTCTCTCCTAAAACAGGATTACACGAGAATGTTGGGGTATTAGATTTTGAGTCAATGTTTCCACATATAATTGTAAAATACAATGTGAGTTACGAGACGACATCTCCTAACTGCATTAGAACTGATAAGGAAGGGTTCTTGCCGCAATTGACTAAGGGTCATTTGGAAAGGCGACTATACTTCAAACATTTAAAGAAGAAGTTCCCAGAGAACAGTCAAGAGTGGCTTTGGTGCGAGCAGAGACAGAGAGCGTTAAAGAGGATTTTAGTCTGCATCTACGGTTATAGCGGCTGCTTCGCAAATCGATTTAACAATGTCCTATGCTATGAAGAAATTAATAGAATTGCCAGAGAAACCCTCGTAAATGCCATGAACATAGCCATGCAGGAGGCCTTTGAAGTGGTATACGCAGACAGCGACAGCCTTTTCGTGAAGAAGAAGGGTGCGCTCAGAGAGGATTTTGAAAATCTAGCTAGAAAAATCAGCGAGAAGACAGGTCTGCCAATCGCGCTGGATAAACACTTCAAGTTTCTGGTCCTACTAAAGCAGGAGGCTGATCCAAATCTAGATGCTACTCGGCGATACTTCGGGAAGCTAACCAACGGCGAACTCTTCTATAGAGGTATTGAACTCCGCCGCCATGACTACCCAGTCTTCATAAAGAAGTTTGAAACTAAGCTGATGGAAATCCTTTTCGATGCTGAGACAGCCAGGGACATTTGGGAAAAGCAGTATAAGAAGGCGCTTAACTACGTCTTTGAGGCTTGCGATTTAATCCGTGAGGGCAAAGTCCCATTAAATGAACTAATTATCAGCAAGAGTTTAAGGCGTCCAGTCAACAGATACCGCAGCCTACTACCGCATGTTGTCGCCGCCATACGGTTGATCCAGATGGGAAAGCGGCTTAAGAGTAGCGAGGTCATAAATTTCTTATACATGAACGCGGAGCACAGAAACCCGTTTAGGCGTGTAACTCCAATCGAGGTTTTAGATAGCTGTAGTCAACGCTATGACCGCAACAAATATATTGAGATTATACTAGGTGTAGCTGAAACGATTTTAGGAACATTTGGCTTCGATAGGAAGAGTTTAGAATTTGGAATAACCGAGAAACTTTATCGAAGAATTAAGGCTCAAGAGTTAAAAATAGAAGGGGTGTAAAGAGCGAGCGGATTATAGTCCTCTAGCTTTTTCGGAGAGTTTTGTAAGCAGCTTTTTTGCCCCTATTATGTTTTTTATCTCTCTTCGACATTTTATGCATTTGCTCATCGCATTTAAGATATCGCTATGCAGCTCTTTATATGCGGGAGCTCTCTCCTCAACTATGCGCTTTAATGCCCAATCCACTTGTGGTAGTGGTATGAAAGAATTCCCGCAGATTAGACAGTTAATTAGATCAACTTCATTTGTAATTCTTGCTGTTTGCCGGTCACTTGTTAGCATATGGTATTCTTGTGTAAGTCTTATCGCCTGCGTCGGGCACTCGTCTTGACAGAAAGCGCAGAATGAGCAGTGGCCGTAATTAACTCTTACAATCCTCTTATCAGGTCCGTCCATGATTTCTATCGCGTCTGCGGTGCAGATTTGAGCGCACGCACCACATCCAATGCATTTCTCTTTATCGATTTCATGCTTCCCGCGAAAGCCCTCTGGAGCCCGCCAATAATCTTCTTTCTCTTCAAGTTTGACTCCTAGTATATCAGCTATAGCCTTAACGATTGCCTGCGGGCGCGGCGGGCAACCTGGAACATAATAGTTGACTGGTACTAGTCGATCCGGAGGGCCTGCCATTGGATAGCCATTATCGAAGATTTCCTTCGTGAGCGCGCAGTTGCCGACTGCAACCACTATTCTTGGCGGATTGATCTTTTCATAAACCTTTAAGAGCTCATCCTTACCCTTAATGTTTACTCCACCAGTCAAAACCAGTACATTCGCATTCTCTGGTACCTCAACAACTTCGACACCTAACTCTGCGAGCTTATATCGCGGGACGAGACATTCTAAAACTTGTACGTCGCATCCATTACAGCCAGCGGAGAGAAAACGGTAAACAGATATTTTACTCATTGAAACCACCTCCAACTACTTTAGGGCTACAATTCGCCTCCTACCAGTTTTTGCGTTAACTATAGTAACTCGGTCTGTGCATGCAAAGCATGGATCTATACTCTCAATGACGGTTCTTGCGTTCTCAAGGTATTCTCCACGCAGCATCTCAAGTATAGCGAAATTATTTGCATACGAAGGTGTTCGAACCTTAACCCTCTCCGGGATATTTGTGCCATTAGACTTAATGTAGTAAATCAACTCCCCGCGGGGCGCCTCTGTCCTTCCAATCTCCTCCCCTACTATTGGCTCACCCGGTTCAGCGGCGATCTCACCATCCGGCAAGTTGCCGAGGGCCTGCTCAATTATACTAATACTTTCATACGTTTCTCTAGCCCTTACAAGCGCTTTTGCTCTAACATCACCATCCCTCTCAACTATAACTTCAAAGTCAAGTTTATCATAGGCAGCATATGGATCGTCCTTTCGTATGTCACTGGCTATTCCAGAACCTCTAAGAGTTGGTCCAACGGCACCTACTTCTAGGGCCTTGTTTCTAGGTAACACGCCGATACCCTTCGTCTTTTTTGTAAAAGCCCCATTGTCATCGAGAAGTGACATTATGTAGTCTGATAAGGGCTTAAGACCCTTAAGTACTCTCCATATTTTCTCAGCTTTATTAGGCGTTATGTCCCTTCGGACACCGCCAATAGTATTTATTAGGTAGTTCATTCTGTTTCCGGTGAGGTACTCAAGTAAATCTTGGACTCTTTCTCTCTCATCCATTATTTTTAGGAAGGCTTCATGCTCATGTAAGCTGTGTGCTAGTATGCCAAACCATAGGTAGTGGCTATGTAATCGCTCTAGTTCCATATATATACACCGGAGATACTTAGCGCGTTCAGGTACATCGATTTTCATTAGTTTCTCAACCGTCTGTGCATAACATAGTGTATGTATACCGGAGCATATGCCACATATACGCTCAGCGAGCGCTATATTCTGCATGTAAGTCTTTGTCATGAATAGCCTTTCTATGCCCCGATGCATATAACCCAATTCCAACCTAGCATCGATTATCCTGTTACCTTCAACCAACAGTTCAAACTTTTCAGGCTCAACAAGCTGAGGGCGATATGGTCCAATATAAACTGTTTCAGGCATTCTATATCACCTCCAACTTTTGAATCAATTGTAGAACAGGGCTTCTGTGAAGCTCAAGATGAAGCTCCCTATATGGGACCCCAAAGGATAAAGCAAGAAGCTCCATCAGGTTTATACATGGCATATTATATTGTATGCCATACGACCGAAGCATAACTTGCCCTATCTCGAACTGTATCATACACGCTGGACAGGCGGTAAGTATGGCCTCGGCCCCCACCTCTCGCATTTTACTTAACTTTAGAAGTAACCTATTCTTTAACGAAAATTCCTCGCTAGCTTGCATGCTTGGATAACCGCAGCACAAGCGCTCAAGTCCATAATCAACTATCTCCACACCAGTCTGGGCGGCTATTTCCCTCATCATCTTTGGCTTACGCATTATATCGCGGCTCTTATATTCACGATACAAGTGGCAACCATAGTGTAATGCAACACGAATCTTTTGTGGTTTAATGACTTGACCCCTAATTTTATCTACGCCTATATCCTCATATAAAACTTCAATTACATGTTTAACATTTGCCTTACCTTTATATTCTCTGCCATAGCGTCTTAGGATTTCGTTTACCTTCCCTCTTTTCTCAACGTCATGTATTAGAATTTCATTCGCCTCAGCTAGCGTTTCATAGCAACCGTTGCATAGGGTCATCATATCCAGACCTAATTCCTCGGCCAAAGTAAGGTTTCTAGCTGATGTTATCAATGCTGCTGTTTCATCAAGTAAGCGGGATACAACGGGTTCTGGGCAGCATGAATACCCAAGCAAGTCAACAGCTTCAAGACCAAGTTTCTCAAAGACTTTTCTCGAGGCGATTTCAATATTTGGTAGGCGCATTGGAATCTGGCAGCCGAGGAAAAACGCATATTTAACCATAACTTAAAATCAACCTCCATTATTCATTTGTATCTAAGTCTCTTCTTCTCCCAGTCGAAACCAACCTTCTCGCTCAAGTTGACGTCCCTGATAATACCTTGAAACTCACTCATAGATCTTTCATCAGTGAAAGCGAAAGCCGCAGATTTTGGGAGTCCAGCCTCCTCACGCTTCCTCTGGATAAAGGCTGATATAGGTGCCACGCAACTGCTTGATATTAACGCTTCAGCAATTGGTCTAGCTTTAGGCGGCAGAGCACCCTCTAAAGGCTTCCTGAGGGGCCGCTTATCATCAGGCCAATCCTTTGTTAATATAAGACCATGCTCTGGCTGTGGATGATTAATTAACGTGATGCCGAATAAATCCGATATTTCCCTCTCAATGAAGTTTGCCGCTGGAATCACGTCAGCTATGGATTCAAGGGTATTATCTTCCTTAGGTTTCAGGTTTCTTAAAGTTAAGACAACGCCATCTATATGGAAATGGTATAGATATTCCATATCTAATCCACAGTCAACTGCAGATAGTGTCATAAACCTTAATGTTTGATAGCGATTCTTTAGGGCTTGAGCTGCCCTCTTAATGGCTGCTGGCTTAACTTTCACGAAAATTCTCCTATCACGTTGCCTGTAGACTTCAATTAGGTCTTCACCTAATTCCGCTCTTAAATAATTAATTAAATCATTCTCTAGGCTTGTAGTCATTTTCTCATACCTCCAAGTAGCGTTTTCTATTAAATTCCCAAGCCTCTTTCCGAGATGCAACCTTTATGGCTTGAGGTGAACAGAACTTCGCACATTTTGGGTCGCCATTACAGAAGTCGCATTTCATTGCCACACGAAAGTCAGCATTGAACCATGGAACTGAGAGTGGGCAAGCAATCGTGCATGTTTTACAGCCAATACATTTCATCAGATTTATTCCAACTAACCCTGTTTTTTCATCTTTTATTGCAGCCTCCTTAGGGCATGCAGCCACACAGAGCGGTTCATCGCAATGTTGACAGTATATCGCCTCAAATTCTCCAGTTCTCTCATCAAATTGTACGTGCAAATGAGCCTTTTCTAGATCAAACTCCTTAAAGTGTTGGTAGGAGCAGGCAATTTGACAGAAAAGACACCCGGTGCATTTCAGCGGATCATAGAGCAGAACCATTTGCTCTTCCACTTTATTATTCCCCATCAGATCCCCTCGCCATTTTAAATTAAAAATAGACTACATTTGAGTTATTTAGAGCTTTCTCTAAAGTAACCTTTTTATCAGTAAATACTTTATTTATTTTGCTAGTTCACTAAACAACTAAATTGTAATAAACTACTATTTTATGAGGAATAATCTAAATAATGGAGGAGCCAATCAAATATTCCGGGAAGCGAAAACATCTTTTTGGGATCATTTCTGTATTATTATTTCAAGCGTTTGATTGTTGCATTTTATTGCTGTTGTCTTATATGTATTTGATATAACTACCGGGAGTTCTATTCTTTGGTTTTTACCAATCCATAATTCTGTGCAACCAACACCGGGATTAAACTTCACATCTTGATTTTTACACGAGCAGTATGCTAGTATTTTTATTTGTTTTTCATCTTCAAAGACATCTATTAATGGCTCCTTCCACGATAAATAATCCTTACATACTTCAACTGAGTATTTCTTCCTCAGAAGTTTTTCAATAGGTTCCGGTTCCGAATATGGTTCTCCATTCTCAACCATTTTTCTCACAAGAACCCTGCAAAATGCATCTATATTTAATAAGGCTTCTTCAAAATTATTGTTCATAAGCTTCCCTAAAATAATATTTTATTTACCGCTATATATTGTTTTTTCCTCTATTAAGTTTAGCATAAGAAAGTTTATTTATTTATACACTATTTTAGTAGTCTTGGAGTGGCAAATGAAGATAACTGCATTAAATAATCATAAGTGTTATTGCTGCGGATCAACAATTAAAAGGGGTGATGAGTGCTTCGCCTTTATGATCGCCCCTCTTGATTCCAGTAAAAGTGAATTTGATGTTATTTACACCTGCCTTAAATGCTTAGATGAAGAATCCTGCCGGGTTAGGATAAAAGAGCGAGGTGGTATAGTAAACAAAGTAAAAATCTAAACTTTCTAAAGAATATTACTTGATTCTTTCTCTTTGGCGAATTGGCTGAGGCAGGACGTGCCTAATCACTTTAACTATGCCCTCAATATGTTTGCTCTGCTCATGTAATGCTTTGTTTATCGCTAAATCGGCAATTATTGCGCCAACATTCGCTATGCTATTTAGGCCTGACACTATCGCTCTTAAATACGGTATCTCAGGCAGTTCATACATAAGTCTCTCAGCCTCAGTTTCAAGGACATTCTTCATCTCGAGCACGCTATTGGCAAGCCTAAGGTCTCCTGTAAAAATACAGTCAATAGATTTTTGGAAGATTGTTTGAACGGCTTCACTAAACTCATAAATTCTCTTTACTATATCCTCTCGTATTCTATCCAAGTATATTTTAAGAGACATTACTTTCTTCGCTATATCCTCAGAGTAGTCGCCTATCAGTTCTAGCGACTGTAGTATTAATCGTATAGCTGGTATGAGAAGTATATCTGTTATATTCATTTGCTCAGCTAACTCAGGTTTTCTTTGGGCGTATAGGATTAGACGCGTAGCCAAATAGTAAATTGTATCTGCTTCGTCTTCACGTTCAATAGCCTCTTTCGCTAGAGATTCGTCATTCTCAAGAAGGGCTTGCATTGCCTCAGAAAGTATAGTTGATACAATTAGAGATAAGCGTCTGATCAACATATCGATTTTAAACCGTGCCGGGTCCAGCGAACATTGTAGAAGTATGGTATTTGATGTCTCTTCAAGTATGCCTAAGCCGATAAGTTTGCGTGTAATCCTCCGGGCTTCATCTATATGTATCTTTCCTATGCGATTTGATGATGTTACCCTAATAACATTACACCCAAGAATATAGCCGCCAACAATTATTCTCTCTAATATGCCATGTTCATCGCATGAATCAACATTAACTATGTATTCTTCCTCGATTTGCTCTTGCCGAACTAATTGACTTGGCGCGATCCTTAATGTACCATCATTTTCCGGTATTATGAATACTAAATCGCCTGGCTTAATATTATTTTCTTTGATCCACTTGTTTGGAAGCGATACAGTTATTGTTGAACGACCAACTTTTTGGAGTTTTCTACTTTCCAAATAAACTCACCTATACATAGAGTATTTACCAATTATTATTTTATTTGCATCAAATATATATTTTTCGTTTGCATTATATATCACTCAAGTGTAAAGGAGGAGTGGTATGTAATGCCTAAATGGAAGACCGTTAGTATTAGGGAAGAATTAATAGAAGAGATTGAGAAGGCAGTTAAAACCGGAAGATATAGAAGTGTATCAGAGTTTGTATCAGAAGCCATAAGACTACGATTAGAGGAATTAATGCGCACCAAAGGAATTCCTGCGGAAAAGAGAAAAGAAGTACTCGCTGCAGTCAAGGAGCAGATGCTGTATACGCCAAAGCATACATGGGCTCAGATAACTCCTGAAGGAAATATACGCGTTGGATTATCTGACTATGCAGCTAGACATCTAAAGGGCATAGCCAACATTATGACGGAGAACGTTGGAAAAGAGGTTAACAAGATGGAGCCAGTCGGTGTCGTTGAAACATGGATGTTCATGTTTGACGTATATGCACCTGTGAGTGGAAAAATAATTAAGGTTAACGAAGATTTAAAGAATGACCCATATCTGATAAATGAGGACCCATACGGCAAGGGATGGATACTTGAGATTAAACCGAAGAACTCAATGATATTGGAGGAGGAGTTAAGCGACCTATTAAGCGCCAGAGAGTACGGTAAATGGGTAAGTAAATTAGAGGGTAGACTACGCGAATAGAGGCGATCGCTAAAGAATCTTCCCAAAACACTTTTATTTAAATCTCTTTTCTTCAAATTTTTATTGGGATAACTGATGCTAGATACTATTCTGGCTTTTTCCCTGTTTTCTATGGGCTTTGTTGTTGGGATTCTATCAGGATTCTTCGGTTTTGGAGGAGGATTTATTCTTGCACCTTTTCTGATCAACATCGGGGTTCCTGCAAATATAGCCGTTGGAACAAGTGTTACACAAGTCTTCATGTCCTCCGCTGTTTCATCATTAAGGCACAAACGCTTGGGTAATGTAGATGTGAGGCTGGGTTTAATCATGGCCTTCGCGTCAGTTCTCGGAACAGAACTTGGGGCACAAATGATTGAGTACCTCAAGAAAAGCGGTGTTCAATATCTGAATTTTATTGTTGGCGCAGCATATGTTCTAATTTTGGGTTTAATATCAACTTATATGCTCTATGAAAGTGCAGTGCTAAAGCTTCAAAAGCCCCTAAATGAGGGAAGCTTGCTGAAATCGAGATTTCGTAAGATTAAAGCGCCGCCAATAATTACTTTATCGCAACAGAATTCTGAGCCGATATCCGTCTGGATAATAATCTCGATAGGTTTAATTGCTGGCTTGCTATCTGGCTTCTTAGGCGCTGGCGGAGGTTTTATACTTGTTCCTTTACTAATCTATGTTGTTGGCTGCAAACCATCTATTGCCGCTGGAACATGTATTTTCGAAATACTTTTAAGCTGCTCATATGCATCTTTATCACATACTATTAAGGGGAACGTTGACTTTTTACTAGCGGCTTTAATGTTTATCGGCTCCTTTATGGGTTTACAGATAGGTGTTTCAGCAACAAAATACGTGAAAGAATCCAGCTTTAAGGTGGTTTTTAGCTTATGCATAGGCTTCACATCTCTAAGTGTAGCCATAAAAATATCTTCTGAGGCATTGGGGATCGCCTTCCTTAGTCTGCTCTCGCAGATAATTCTGTTTCTATCAGCTTCTTTAGTTGCTTTACTCATAGTGGCGCTCGCTTTACGTGCTAAGCATCTAAAGTATTTATCCTAAAATTATATAAGCAAACAAGAATATTGAAAGAATTGATAGAGAATCCTGAGACTAGTTGGAATGGTGGATATAAGGATGTTTAATATCGATATCCCTGAAATATTATCAAAGTGGCTATCTTCGATGTTTCCGACAAGTATTATTCGTTCTGAGGATGATAGGATTGAAGTGTATGAGGTTGAGGATGGATACAGCATAGGATATAGGATGTCATATTGTATAATAACCAAGTGTGGTTTTGAATTATCTGAGTGCTATAGAAATTTAGGGCAGTGCATAACTTATTGCATTGAGAACGGTTTTGTTCCAACGTACATTGCTGTTCCTGAAAATTATCCGCACATAAGGAGAATGGAGAGAATTTTAGGTGCGATAAATCTGCCTGTAGGCTTAATTGCAATAAGCCCCAGCGGTGAAGTAAAGGTCGCTATTAAACCTCATGTTCCATAAAGGCAATCTTTGTAGCTAAAGGATGAAAGCAAGATGAATGAGAAATTAATGTTAAGTTTAAGGTATACTTAGCGAATAAACTCTTAAATATCTGGAATAATACCTCAACTCTTAAAAAAGAAAATTTAAATTCATTGTTTGGGGCGTGAATCTTGTCGGGAGAGGATAAACGTTTACAAGTTATTGAGCGAATTATGAAGGAGCACGGGTATCAAAGAAGCGCTCTTCTCGAGATACTTCACGCAGCACATGAATTATACGGCTACTTTGATAAAAATCTTCTTACATATATCTCTGCGCGCTTAAATCTTCCGCCGAGCCATGTTTATGGCGTCGCCTCTTTTTATAATCTCTTCAAGTTTAGAAGGCCGGGGGAGCATATAGTCTCAGCATGCATGGGTACGGCATGTTACGTTAGGGGCGCTGAAGAAATAGTTTCAGCTATTGAGAGAGAGTTCAATATTAAGCGCGGTGGCTCTACACCTGATGGAAGGCTCTCATTGTTTATTACTCGTTGTATAGGTGCATGCGCTATGGCCCCAAACATAACAGTCGATAATGAAGTTGTCGGTAAAGCGACAAAAGAGATCGTTTTGGAGAGGATAAAGAGGGCTCTTGGGGGATAAATCTTGAAGCCGGAAGACATTTTAAGATTAGCCGAAGAAGAGACTGAAAGACGGAAGGCATACAAGTATCGAATAAACATTTGTTGTTCCAGCGGATGCTTACCATTTGGTGCCCTGAAAATTCTAAGGGCGTTTGAAGAAGGCGTTAAGGAATTTGGTCTGCAGAGAGAATGCAAGGTTTCGAAAACCGGATGTGTAGGAACATGTTCTGTTGGACCAGTAGTCTTAATAGAACCGGGTGGTTATCTATACCAAGGCGTCACACCTGAGAAAGTAAGGGAAATAATTAAAAAGCACATTGTATCCGGGGAACCGCTACGTGAGTTACTTTATACAAATGAAGCGTTTTTTAAAAAGCAGTTGAGGCTTATCTTAAGAAACGCTGGCAAAACAGATCCCTTGAGGATAGAAGAGTATATTTCTGTTGGCGGTTACTCGGCGTTGATAAAATGTCTTACTAAGATGACGCCAAAGGAGGTTATAGATGAGGTCATCGCGAGCGGATTGAGAGGTCGTGGCGGTGCAGGTTTCCCAACCGGGCAAAAGTGGAATTTTGTAGCTAGAGAGAAGAACACACCCAAGTATATCATTGCAAACCTAGATGAAGGCGACCCAGGAGTATTCGCGAATAGAACACTTGCCGAGGCTGATCCGCACGCTATAATCGAGGGCATGACTATAGCAGCCTACGCTGTTGGGGCAGAGAAGGGCTACATTTACATCAGGGCTGAATACCCACTAGCCGTCCAAACGCTGAAGGAAGCCTTAAAGCAAGCTAAATCCATGAATCTTATAGGGAAGAATATTCTTGAGACCCAATTTAACTTCGATATTGAATTAAGGATGGGTGCGGGAGCATTTATTGCTGGTGAGGAAACAGGTATACTCGCATCCATAGAGGGGCGCAGAGCTATGCCAAGACCGCGACCGCCATACCCGGCCACCTCCGGTCTATGGGGTAAACCGACACTTATACAGAATGTTGAAACCTTGGCTAATGTTCCACTCATAATACTTAATGGTGGGAACTGGTTCGCCAAGATTGGAACACCCAAATGTACCGGAACAAAATGTTTCTCGCTAACTGGCAAGGTGAATAATCCTGGGTTAATTGAAGTTCCAATGGGGATTACGCTTAGGGAAGTTGTTTTTGAAATAGGTGGAGGGGTTCCATCTGGGAGGAGGTTTAAGGCGGTTTTGGTTGGCGGGCCATCTGGTGGATGCCTACCAGAGAGCCTGCTTGATCTACCAATAGATTACGAGTCGCTGACTAAGGCAGGAGCAATTATGGGTTCTGGTGGAATAGTTGTGATTGATGATGAGTCCTGTATGGTTGATACAGCGTGGTTCTTTACGGACTTCTGTGTTGATGAGTCATGTGGGAAGTGTGTTCCCTGCAGGGTTGGATTATTAAAGATGAGAAATATTCTTGAGAGAATTATGAGGGGAGAGGGGCGTCTTGACTATTTAAGTCTATTGCAAGAGATGGGAGAGTATGTGAGGGATGTGAGCCTTTGCGGTTTAGGTCAGACAGCCCCAAACCCAGTCTTAACAACCCTACGTTACTTTAAAGATGAGTATGTTGCGCATATAGTTGACAAAAGATGCACGGCTGGCAAATGTTTTAAACAGCAGAGAGAGGTGAAGGAGGTTTAATAGGGATGGGCGAAGCTGGAACAGTTAGATTGAAGATTGATGGCGTTGATGTAGTCGCATATGAAGGAGAAACCATTCTGAGTGCAGCAAAGAAGGCTGGAATAAAGATCCCAACATTATGTTATCTAGAGGGCCTAAGCAATTATGGTAGCTGCCGTCTCTGCGTAGTTGAAGTAAAGGGTTCACCAAGGCTTTTTCCATCATGCACAACACCGGTAAGCAATGGTTTGGAGGTTATTACAGACTCTGAGAAATTAAGAAAATATAGAAAAATGACAATAGAACTCCTGCTTTCTGAGAAGCCTCATGTATGCGCTGTCTGCGTTGCAAATGGCAACTGTGAGTTGCAGGATCTGGCGAGAGAATTTGGAGTAGACCACTTAAGGGTCGAGCGTGAATGGAATAGACAAAAGGTTGATTTAACGCACGACTTTCTAGTTTTGGATAATAATAGGTGTATTTTGTGCACTCGATGCGTAAGGGTTTGCGATGAAATCGAGGGTGTTCACGTCCTGGATATAAAGATGAGGGGCAAGGACTCTCAAATCATCATAGACATGGATGATGATTGGAGTTTGTCTTCCTCATGCACATCATGCAGGAAATGCGCTAAGGTTTGTCCTGTTGGGGCAATATATGTTAGAGACAAACCAATCTCTGAGACGAAGAATAAGGATATAGCCCAGTTTGTGCTATCTAGGAGAGTTCGATATGGGTGAAAATAAAAAAGCTAATTTTGCAACTATATGGCTAAGCGGCTGCTCCGGATGCCACATGTCATTTTTGGATCAGGATGAAAGCCTAATAGATTTAGCCCAGAAGATCAATTTAGTCTATAGTCCGCTCATAGATATTAAGGATTTCCCGGAGAACGTTGATGTAACAATTGTTGAGGGAGCCGTTGGAAATGTCGAGCAGCTGGATTTACTCAAAAAAGTTAGAGAGCGAACGAGGATTCTCGTCGCCATTGGCGACTGTGCAGTAACAGGGAATGTAACTGCGCTAAGAAATACTTTGGAAGATGGTCCCATGGAAGTTCTTCGAAAAGCTTATGTTGAAACAGCTGGTGTGAATCCCTCAATTCCTAATGATGTCCCAGAATTATTAACCCGCGCTCTTCCACTAAGCGAGTTTGTTAAAGTTGATTTCTTCATCCCTGGTTGTCCACCCTCAGCAGACCTCATAAGATACGTGTTAACCGAGATATTAGCCGGTAGAACGCCAAGTATGGAGGGTAAAGCTAAGTATGGATGAGATGAAGAGTGGCATAATAGAGATAAATCCCATCACAAGAATTGAGGGGCATGCTAAGGTAACGATCCACCTTGATGAAAATGGAACCGTTAAAGAGGCTAGACTACAAGTAATCGACTTCCGGGGGTTCGAAAAATTCTGTGAGGGACGCCCATTCTATGAGATGCCAGGTATCACATCCAGAGTTTGCGGAATATGTCCAGTCAGCCATTTATTAGCATCAGCTAAAGCATGTGATGAAATATTAGCCGTTAGCATACCCAGAACCGCCGAATTACTAAGGCGCCTAATGCACATGGGACAAATAATTCAGTCACATGCGTTAAGCTTCTTTTATCTCTCTTCACCAGATTTTCTCTTAGGCATGGACTCGGTTCCGTCTGAAAGGAATATATTCGGCCTACTGGAGAAGCATCCTGAAATAGCCAAACAGGGAATTAAGCTTAGAGCGTTTGGGCAGAAGATAATCGAGTACTTGGCGGGTAAAAGAATACACTCAAGCGAGTGGATTGTTCCAGGAGGGGTGAGAGCCCCACTATCAAAGGAGAAGAGCGAAAGAATTATGGGCGAATATAATGATGCCCTAAATATCACTTTAGAGAATCTATTCAGATTTAAAGGTGTTCTAGAAAGGATGAAGGATGAGATCGAGGGGTTTGGAGATTTCCCAACATATTTTATGGGCTTAGTAAACTCTAAGGGTGAGCTGGAGCATTATGATGGCTTAATAAGAATTGCCGATGATAAGGGGCAAAAAGTCGCAGATCAACTAGACCCAAAAAGATACTATGAATATATTGGGGAAGCAGTTGAATCATGGTCATACATGAAGTTTCCATATTATAAGCCACTAGGCTACCCGGGCGGAGTCTATAGAGTTGGACCCCTAGCAAGGCTAAATATAGTTTCCAGATGCGGCACACCACTAGCGGACAAGGAGCTAGAGGAGTTCAAGAGATGGGGAAAGAATGGTGTAGTTCAAAATACAATGCTATATCACTATGCGCGCCTAATTGAAATATTATTCTGTCTGGAAAAAGTTAAGGAAATACTAGATGAGCCTGAAACCTATTCTGATGACGTTCAGGCTAAAGCTGGTGTTAATAGGTATGAGGGGGTTGGGGTCGCCGAGGCGCCTAGAGGCACACTTATACACCACTATAAAGTTGACAAGCATGGTATAATAAAATCAGCTAATCTAATTATTGCAACAGAACATAATAACTTGGCGTTTAATATGGCCATAACACAAGTGGCGAAGAAGTATATAAGCGGAAGACGACTAAGCGAGGGATTACTAAATAGGGTTGAAGCAGTTATACGCGCATTTGACCCATGCCTCAGCTGCGCAACACACGTATGGAGCCCAATAGCATTAACTATTGAACTATGTGATTCGGATGGAAGAGTAATAGATCAACTAGCACACTAAGATCTTAGATCCTAAAACAACAATATTTTTTATTCATTTCTGCTTATTTTATTAGCAAATGAAGAGCGAGGTTGGTGAAGTAGATTGCCCCCTTTAAAGGTGCATTTTAACCTGAAAAACGCTACCATATATTTTCTGTACGCGCTAATAGTCCTTTTACTTCAGTATGCGCTGATTGAGTCTTTCAACGCGCAGGGTCTAGTTGATGCAACATTATTGAGGGTCTCGCTTTGGGGTGCGGGTCCCGAAATATCCATAAGTATACTCTTGCAATTAATTCCACTGAATATTACATTAATTGCTCTGCTAAATCTAATCTATTTAGTGAGGTATTCACCCGTCACACCTAAAAAACCAAAATCTGCAATAGGCAGTCTATCTAAGACTACTATTAAGAATGCTTTTGGATTAATACTCCTACTCGGTTTCTTAACATTTGTAACATTTGCTCTCTTATGTCCCTTCGCCCTTCTTGGATTTGCTGCAAAACTTTATCGGAGCGATGGTTTCTTTAGGGGATTAATTGAGTGGTCTAAGCAAATCAATTTAACCCTAATAAATGCTTTGGGCTTAATTGCCGCATCTTTTAGAAGTAGTGTATGGGGTTTAATTGGACCATTAAGTGAACATATTATAAAGCTGGATGCAGCTTGGAAATATTTAATTTGCCAGAATATTATCGCTTGGTTGACTTCAACTCTTATATTAGCGTATGTTCAACACTATTTAAAGCGAAGGAAGCCTACCGCTTAAATGCCTAAAAGATACCCTCTTCCTCAGCAATTTTTCTTATGGCTTCATTTCTTGTTAATCCCTGTCTCTGATACTCGTTCATCTTGTATTCTAGGGCGTAGGTGCTTCCCCATATTTTAGTGTATTTCTCTCGGAGTCTCCTATATAGATCATCAACATCTTTGGGATTACTCTGCCATCTAATCCTGTCCTCCATAAGCTTTCTGCGGGCGTACTCGGCTTCCAAACCTAGCAGAATACTGCTGAACTCGCTGATAAAATTGTTAACCTTAAAACCAACTACATAAATCAGCAGGGGTATGGCCATTAACCCAGTGAGCGGGATTATTGAGAAGAATATTATGCTTAATCCAACAAGAAGTATGAAGATTGCGAAGACCATGAATATAAGGCTCCGATAGTTGAAGTCAAATTCAAGTGAACTAAAATCGCCCTCAGGGATAATCCTTAGTCTAAGTTCAACTCCAAGTCCACCTTTAACATTAATCTTAAAAACTCTCTCCCCGTTAATCTCCTCCTGCAATCCACCTAGAAACTGTGATAACGATTCAGATAGCCAATTTACCGGCACCCTAACAAATTTCCGAAATCTGGATGGAAAGCTGGCAGAATACATGTATAACCTTCTCCAAAATTATTCTATATGATTATTGAGATAAAATTGTTTTGGGCAGAATACTCATAAGAACTTGTTCCTGTTGAGAATAGCGTATAATAGCAGGGATATTGAGAGAAGCGTGTAAGCAATCATACCCAATAGAATTAGCATACTTACAGTATCTGAGCTGAAGAGACTGAGTATTGTAGCCAGCGAAATTAAGCTAAATATGATGCTTATCAGCGATACGAAAAATATTGTGTAAAGCGACCGTCTCTTCATCCTAGTTATGCTATATGAGGCAACCATATTTAGGACGCCTATTAATCCTAAGTGAGGGGGCATGTACTTTGTCTGTGTCATTGCAACCAATAACACTACGCCAGCGACAAAGTAGGAGATAGACATCATATATAGAGCTTTAGGGGAACCTGCTTTTTCGTTCTCTCCACTCACTTTAATCCCACACTAGAGTTTCCCTTTTACTCTCGGAAAGAGATATTTACGATTATAACTTATTTATGGCTTATAAATCTTCAAGGTGATTTCAAAAATATGAGTAACCTTAAACTCTTCACTTCTAAAACAATGTATTTCAGTGGCTTTCAAAAAGAGTTTGAGGTTGCGGAATTCGTTATTTTAGGCGTGCCATTCGATGCAACAAGCACCTATCGCTCGGGAGCAAGGTTTGCGCCTACAGCCATTAGGGAAGCATCCCTTAATATTGAAACATATAGTTTTAGGTCGGGAGTTGACGTTGAGGACTTGGATATTCACGATTCTGGAGATTTGCATGCGAGCGGGAATATAAATGAAACCATGAATAGAATAAATCTAGTCTGCCAGGATATATTGAAGGACGAAAAGATCCCAATAATTATTGGAGGCGAGCATACGATAACTTATGGAGCTACTAAAAGCCTTAATGGAGATTTCGCGCTTGTGAGCTTTGATGCGCACCTAGATTTAAGGAGTGAGTACATGGATGAGAAATTATGCCATGCGACTTTCATGCGTAGAATAAACGAAGAAATTAAACCTAAGAGAATAATTGAGGTTGGAACTAGAGCGGTATGCAAGGAGGAACTTAAGTATGTTGCCAGCGCTGGCAACATAAAGTATATAACCTCGCAACGGATTCTTCGCAGCAATATTGATGAGATTCTGAAGGAGATTAGGAGCGCCTTATATGGCCTTAGCAAAATATACATCACAATAGATATGGATGTTTTGGATCCAGCTTTTGCACCAGCGGTTCAGAATCCGGAGCCTGAGGGTATATCAGCAAGCATGCTTTTGGACATTTTGTTGGAGATATGTGATCAACGTCTAGTCGCTTTTGACATCGTTGAGGTTACACCACATTATGATAGTGGTGTTACAGCCATACTTGCCGCCAAAATTATATTTGAGGTTCTTTCACAACTCTATAAAATGAAGCAGGGAAAAAAGAGGGGTTAATGGATTTGAATATCCCGAGACCGGAGCATCCTAGACCGGATTTTGAGAGGAAAGATTGGATTAATCTTAATGGCGAATGGCAATTTGAGATAGACAATAGTAAAAGCGGATTTGAAAAGGGCTGGAACAGTGGGAAGGAGTTTTCAAGAAGAATTATCGTGCCATTTCCGCCTGAGAGTAGCTTATCCGGTGTAGAGGAAAAGGATTTCATGGAATCTGTTTGGTATAAGCGATTCTTTAGTGTTCCAGAGAGATGGTTGGATGGCCGAATATTGCTCCACTTTGGCGCGGTTGATTATAAGGCAACAGTATGGGTTAATGGTTATGAGGTCGGCTCGCATAGAGGCGGATATACACCATTTACTTTTGACATATCTAATTTAGTGAAGCTGGGCGATAATGAGCTTGTTGTTTGGGCTGTGGATGAGTGTAGAAGCGGTCTCCAGCCAACTGGTAAGCAGAGCCATCGTTTTAAGTCTTATAGTTGCCTTTATACTCGCGTAACTGGCATTTGGCAGACTGTTTGGCTTGAGTTTGTTCCACGCCAGTATATAAGGTATTTTCGCATAGTAACAGAGCCAAGTAACGGAGAAGTCTATATAGACGCACACGTTGGAGGTGTGAGAGGCAAATATCTTCTTTCAGTTCACATTTATGATGGAAGTAGCTTGCTGGTTGAAACTCGAACTGTTTCCTCTAAGCCTGCTTGCCGCGTTTGCCTGAAAATCCCTGATGTACGCCTCTGGTCTCCCGAGGAACCGAACCTGTATAATTTGATCCTTAAGCTTTCATCTCATGATGACCTTATTGATGAAGTTAATTCATACGTCGGCTTCCGTGAGGTATATAGGCTTAGGAACAAGATTCTCCTTAATAATCAAGTCCGATTCTTGAGGCTTGTTCTAGATCAAGGATATTATCCTGATGGCATTTACACAGCGCCATCAGATGATGCGCTTAAGCAGGATATAGAGTTAGCCAAGAATATGGGTTTCGACGGAGCAAGGTTACATCAGAAGGTCTTCGAACCTCGATTCCTCTATTGGGCTGACAGGCTTGGCTATCTTGTGGCCGGCGAGTTTCCCGATTGGGGTGCAGATTTAACCGATGCCTCAGCTAGAGAGGCTTTACTAGATGAGTGGATTGAAGCCTTAAGAAGGGACATTAATCACCCATGCATTATTATGTGGACTCCGTTCAATGAGAGGTCAATTCGCGTCGGTGATAATGCATGTGTTGAGTTTATTCGGAGAGTTACGCGCATAACAAGAATGATTGATCCTACGAGACTTATTATTGACTGCAGCGGCTGGACTCATATTGATGAAGAAATAGATGTGTATGATGTTCATGATTACGATCAGAATCCGGAATCTTTTAAGGCCCGCTATGAGACTCTAGTTGAAGGAAAACCTATTCCACTCGACTCTAGACTCCAAGCGGACTTTTTGAGGAACATGCCCTATAAAGGTCAGCCATTCATGTTAAGTGAATACGGCGGGACATGGTGGAATCCATCTGAGGTGGAATCTGGCGAAAGCTGGGGTTATGGTGAAAGGCCGAGGGCTCTCGAGGAGTTTATTGCCAGGTACAAAGCCTTAACCGAGAGTTTACTCTCTAATAGGGCTGTTTCAGGCTTTTGTTATACGCAACTGTATGACATAGAGCAGGAGACGAATGGATTATGCACCTTTAATAGAAAACCGAAAGTTGATCCGAAGATTATATGGAGCATCAACAGACAGAAGGCAGCCATCGAATATGAAATGTTCTAGGTTATAGAGGAAAAGTTAATTAATTGCAGCATATCCAAATATTGAGAGGAACATAATCCTTGACTAGAAATATACTTGACATAAAGGACTTAAGCGTCGAGGTCTCAGGGAAAAGGATACTTAATGATGTGAATCTAGAAATCCCTGAGGGAGAAGTGCACATTCTCTTTGGACCTAATGGTTCTGGTAAAAGTTCTCTAATAATGACCCTCTTAGGCTTCCCAGCCTATAAGGTTGTCTCCGGCAGAATAATATTCAAGGGCAGAGATATAACTCTGCTTCCAACGGATGAGCGAGTAAGAATGGGCATAAATGTTGCATTCCAAAACCCCCCAGCAATTAGGGGAGTTAAACTTGGTGGAATTTTAAGACATTTAATGCCATACGAGGAGAAAATCAGCGGTCTTCTTACAAAAGTAAAGTTTCCACCAGAGTTCCTCGATAGAGATATAAATCTAGGATTTTCCGGTGGAGAAATTAAGAAATCCGAGATACTTCAAGTTTTAGCTCAAAGGGGCGAGTTTATAATTCTTGATGAACCCGACTCAGGCGTTGATGTCGAGAACCTTAGGATTTTGGGAACCGTCATTAATGAACTGCTACATGATCGATCTGCCCTACTAATCACGCATTTAGGCGTTATACTCCAGTATATTGATGCCGATACAGCGCATGTCATGATGGACGGATCAATAGTCTGCTCC
Organism: Bathyarchaeia archaeon; assembly: GCA_038859955.1. Lineage (GTDB taxonomy): Archaea > Thermoproteota > Bathyarchaeia > Bathyarchaeales > DTEX01 > DTEX01. The sequence goes on from JAWCEH010000009.1 coordinate 28,681, forward strand.
GGCTCACCTGTGAAGGTTTTAAGTCAGATACTTAATGAGGGCTATGCGTGGTGTGAGAAATGTCTACAAGTAAGGACGCGGCGTTGCGAGCTATAAATAAGCCAGCTGCTTTAGGCCCAGATTTAGATTTAAGCCAGTATTCTAGGCAGCCTAAGAATTGGGAGCCATGCCCGATCTCAAACCTGCCGGAAGATGTGCTAAAGAGAGCTCTTGAAGTGGGTATTCTCCCGGAGCAGGAAGGTAGAGCCGGAACATTCTTCCAAATAGATCACTCTGTAATCTTCAGGGCGATCCAGAAGATTTTTCAGGATAAAATTGAGATAATGAGCGCGAAAGAGGCGCTAGATAAATATGACTGGTTGAAAGAATACTGGTGGAAAATTGTAAGTGTCGACGCCGATAAATATACGGCCTTGGCGGAGCTAGCGTGGGACCAGGGATATTTTATTAGGATACTTGAGGATCAAAAGGTTACGATACCATTACAAGCATGTTTATTCATATCGACCGATAACCTAAACCAGAATGTTCATAACATAATAATTGCTGAACCTGGTTCAGAGGCGCATATAATAACTGGCTGTACGCTTCATTCCAGCGTTCAGCGCGGATTACATGTTGGTATAACAGAGTTCTATGTCAAGGAGAATGCGAAACTAACGTTTACAATGATTCATAATTGGACTCAGAATTTTGATTCTAGGCCTAGATCAGGCGCAATAATAGAAGATGATGGTGTATTTGTGAGCAATTACATGTGCTTTAAGCCCCTTAAAAGCCTACAAATGTATCCAGTTGCATATTGTAGAGGCGTGAACTCCCGAGCTAGATTTAACACCATAATCTATGGTATGGGTAACTCGTATATTGATGTCGGCTCAAAAATAGTTCTCCAGAACAAGGGATGCAGAGGTGAAATCACGTCTAGGGCAATAGCAACCGAAAGAGCGCAGATATACGCTAGAGGCTTCCTGCAAGGGGAGCATGGTGACGCGAAAGCTCATTTAGAGTGTAGAGGCTTGCTTCTATCTGAGGAGGCTATGATATACGCTGTCCCAGAACTCATGGCTAAAGCGCCGGGAGCAGAGCTCTCGCATGAGGCGGCGGTTGGAAAAATAGCTGAAGAACAGATTCTGTATTTGATGGCTAGAGGTTTCTCAAGAACGGAAGCTGAAGCCTTAATAGTAAGGGGATTTATGGATGTGAGCATATTTGGGCTTCCAAAAGATCTTGAAAGAGAAATCCAGAAAATGGTTGATATAACAACGGAACGCGCGCTCTAATATTTCATGTCTAGGATTAGGAAAGTATCCGCATAAAATTTATATTTGCTCAACCTTGTCATAGATTAACTACTATAAACGTTTTCCTCACACCTCTACAGAGGTTCCGCTGATGATATCAGATTTCCTTAAGCGCTTAGATAGAAGGTTCAAGGTTCTACTCGTATCCATCGGATTACAAACATGGTCGTGGAGCTTGCCTTCACAATATAATCAGCTTTACGCTACAGCTTTAGGGGCGAACCCGGTTGAGTTAGGCTCATTAGAGAGTATAGGCGGCGTGGTTAGCTCGATTTTTTCCGCTCCAGCCGGCTGGCTTATAGATAGGTATGGTGTTAAAAAAATGCTGCTTTTAGGATTAATTTTGTCGGTAGCTTTCGCCCTTATATACAGTTTCGCGTTCAGTTGGTGGATGCTGATTCCAGCCATAATCTTAATGAGAATTAGCATGCCCCTCATAATGCCGCTAACCGACATAATCATCATTGAAACAACAGATTCGAAAATGAGAACCCTAGCCATGAGTCTCTCACGTACCATATGGGCCATACCCAGCATATTCGCCCCATACGTAGCAGCAATAATAGTTTCTAGTTCCGGTGGAATAAGCGTGGGGGGCATAAGACCTCTTTACTTCACGCAGATGATCGCATTTCTATTAGCAGCTACATTTGTCCTAATAATGCTTGAACCATTGCCAATTGAAAGAAAAACGACCCAGCATAGCATGAGGAGACCTGAAATCATCGAGAGTTATAGAGAGCTCATAAGGAGCGAGAGATGGCTTAAGCACTGGCTAGTTACAATGGCCATTATACGCTTTGGGAGCATATCTATGCCCTTCATACCGCTCTGGATTGTTGATGTGAAGGGTGCTGACCCATACTTATTGGGACTCATGGGAACTCTAAGCGCGTTAGCATCGCTTCTGCTGCAGATCCCGATGGGTAGGCTGGCCGACAAAATTGGAAGAAAGAAGGTTTTCTTGATGCTTCGTCCTTTTACTTACGCCGGTACGCTATTGCTGGTCTGGGCACCTAACCACATCTTGCTTATAGCCTCCGCAGTTTTGGGAGTAATGGGATTAATGGCCGCTGGAGGAATGAGCGGTATAGGTGGCATAAGCTTCATACCATTCATCACGATGTATTGGGAGAGCTTCCCAGCCGAGAAAAGGGGTAGAGTTCAGGGGATAAGCGGCTTAATGGATTTCGTGGGGTCATTGGCATCAATACTCGGTGGCCTCCTTTGGAGTTTGGGATATAGAGAGATCGTTCTCCTCCTACCGCTTTTTGCGGATATCCTAATTTTAGTTCCAGTCTTCATGCATATACCTGAGAGCTTCAATAAGAAATGATGAATCACTCTGATGGAAAATGGTTAAGAATCACGCTTAACTATGTAATCTAAAATTCTTTTCTGCATGCCGCCTTCCTTTAGCCCGATAATATACTCTATTATATCGTCAACCCTTCTAAATCTTAGATTTAGTAGCCTACTGAAACCCCAACCAGCACATTTTAAACTTGAGATCACCGAAGCAACCGTTACAGACTTCATTAAGTCATTTGTCTGCTTATAGGCCGCTAGGAATGAACCGCACCACGTGTCGCCTGCCCCAGTTGTGTCTATAACTTTTTCGATCGGGAACCTTAACGCAGGAACCATTTGGATCTCTCCGTTTTCTCTGCTTATTATGGCTCCCAGCTCGCCTAATGTTATAACTAGCATCTTAGACTTTAGTAGTTTTAGGGCTCTTGACAGGCTTCTTGTTTCCGTGAGCATCTTTGCCTCAGAATCATTCAATATGAAGAAGTCGACTTCTGAAGCAATCTCCCTAAGTATATCTTTGTTCTCACCCTTAATGTATCCCATCCAGGCGTTAACTGAAATCTTTGTTTTTGGCCTTTTCATCCTAATCAACTGAACGATCCTCCTTACCTTAGCTGGTGGTATTGGTGAGATATGCACGATGCTCTCTGATCCAAAGCTTTCCACAGGTATCATCGATGGCGATATACTGAGCCCCGACCCATATTTAGCCTCCAGATATTTTGCCTCCCAGAACTCATTATATTTAATGCTGAATCTCGTCGAAGGAGCCTTTGAAATTTTCAAGAATCGCCTTGGAAAAATATCCAGCACGTCTAAAAAGGGATAATCTTTACCCACAACAGAGATTAAATACACGTTTTCCAGTAGAGTTTTAGCGGCTACAGCAGCATAAAGCGCCGCCCCACCGGGCTGCTCATTAAAACCATTAATGTTCTGAACCCTATCCACGGAGACATGTCCAACAAAGAAGATTCCATCAATCATAGCTCATGTTCACACTTAATCCTCTACTCATGTAACCTGAATTATGGCAGGGTTAATTCAGCTTTTAAGGTTTCAAAGAACCTTAAAAAATTATATAATATGGTGATATTGCAGAGAAGTACATTTAGAGACTGAAAAATTCTATGGATGTTGTAGCGTAGTTTATTGACTAAAATGACTAAAGAATTATAGGTAGAAGAATTCTATAGAAAAACAGGAATGCAATTGAGGTTTCCTTTACAAAAGTATATATGCGGAGTTTAAAATCCATCTTTCGGAAGGATAAGAAAATGATCGGCATGAGTGCCGAAAATAGAATAGAGAGAGAATATTTGGAGAAACACCCTAAATCTAGAGCCTTGTATGACAAGGCTAGGGAGCTTTTCGCTAGAGGCGTAACGCATGATTCACGATACTTTGAACCCATGCCGATTTATTGCGTTAGGGCTAAAGGCTCTAGAAAGTGGGATGTTGATGGAAACAAGTATATCGATTACTGGATGGGTCATGGAGCTTTAATTCTAGGTCATGCCCATCCAGTCGTTACTAAAGCTGCTGTTGAACAGGCACGTAAAGGTACTCATCTAGGAGCATCGCATGAGTTGGAGATTCAATGGGCTGAGAAGGTTACCCGATTAATACCTTGTGCACGCGGGGGGCTAGTTGAATTCACTAGTTCCGGAACTGAGGCAACGATGATGGCGATACGTATAGCGAGGGCTTATACTGGAAAAACAAAAGTCGTAAAGTTTCTATCACACTTCCACGGTTGGCTTGATTACACGGTAGTCGACTATAATCCAGATTATTCCCCACCCCTTTTGGGCAGTTACCCAGCTGGTATACCGGAGGAAATATGCCAGTACACCGTTGCTTTGCCGCCAAATGACATTGAGGCTGTTGAGAAGACTATTGCAAAGGGTGATGTTGCATGCGTTATACTTGAGCCTGGAGGGGCTTCTATGGGGCTGATACCAACGCCTAAAGAGTTTCTTGAGGATTTAAGGAGAGTAACTAAAGATTGCGGTGTCATATTAATATTTGATGAAGTTGTAACTGGCTTTAGGGATGCCCCGGGTGGAGCGCAGGAGCGTTACGGCGTAATTCCAGACATAACGACTTTAGGTAAGATACTCGCTGGCGGTTATCCAGGCGGGGCTGTCGCTGGAGGAAAAGAGTACATGAGCCTGCTAGAGTTTAAGACTGAAGGTAGGGGCGCATTTAGACGGATAAACCATCCGGGAACATTTAACGCTAATCCGTTATCCGCAGCCGCTGGCAACGCGTGTTTGGGCTTGATACTAGACGGCAAAGTTCATCCGATGATTAATCGTAAAGGCGATATGCTAAAGAGTGGTCTGAACGATGTTATAGAGGATAACCGCGTTAACGCTATAGCTTGGGGTACAACTCCATCAATAATATACGTGGGCTTCGGAATAAGCCCGGAGGACCTAGATGTTTCCGACATTGAGAGCTATATTAGGTTTCAGACGAAAAGGGAAGAAAGCCAGAAGATCACTCGCGTACTTGAAAAGGCCTTAATAAACAGGGGCATACATCCCATGGGTTCAAGATTTATTCTCTCAATAGCTCACACCAAAGGGGATATTGAGGAAACCATAGAGAAATTCAACGAAGCTCTTAGGGATCTTAAGTCCGAAGGCATAATAGAAAGTTAATTCAAAGGAAGCGCCTATGCTGACGGAACGCTCTAACCTAAGCAAGGAGGAAATACGCCGAAGAATCTGGTCGCTCATGGAAGAATCTAGTATAGCAAGGTTTCCAAGACCAGTTTATGGCAGGATACCAAATTTTATTGGCTCTGACATCGCTGCACGAAGATTAGCTGAAAGGGAGGAATTTAAGCGGGCTAAGGTTATTAAGGTTAATCCGGACTCTCCTCAGAGTATGGCTAGGTACCTAACCCTCTTAAATGGGAAGATTCTAGTTATGCCAACTCCTAGACTCAAATCTGGTTTCCTAATTCTCGATCCAAGTAGAATCCCTAGAAGGGCGTATCGTGAAGCATCCTCAATACATGGGGCTTTCAAGTATGGTGCTGTATGCAGCATTAGCGAAATACCCACTGTGGATTTAATTGTTGCCGGTTCTGTTGCGGTTTCTAGGGATGGGGTTCGGGTTGGTAAGGGTGGTGGATATAGCGAGATAGAGTATGGGATATTGCGTGAGATAAGAGCCGTTGATGAAAATACGCCAATATTCACAACCGTCCATGACGTTCAGGTAGTGGATTTTGTACCAAAAGAAATTTATGACCTCACGGTTAACGCAATAATAACGCCCACAAAAATCGTTGAGATTGGTCATGTAGGCGAGAGACCTAAAGGAATAATATGGGATAAAATCTCGGTAGAGCGCATTATGGAGATACCAATCCTTGCTCAACTCAAAAAATCTAGACCACTTATCTAATTCTAAGAATCACACGAGCACTTTAGACACCAAGTATAATATTCCTTAGAAAAATATATGTAAACATAACAATTACGTAGATATGCCAATGATAAGAAGACTCAAATATCTTCTATTAATCCAGAGATTTTTGTGATGTTAGATGTCAAAGTTCAGTAAGGAATGGGAAGGAACAGGGGGTAGCGTGGTAGATAAAGTTGTAAGCACTGTTAGACCGCAGCAGCCTCTTAGATACAAGCTTTCACTCGCAATAAAGCGCATAGAGGCCCAGGCCCAAGCTCTTGAGGGCACAATAAATAGTATGAGCCAGAGAGATAAGGCCTTATTCTCTAGGGTTGTTGAAGCCTATTCTGAGCATGACATAAGAAGAGCAACGGTTTACGCTAATGAACTGGCGGAGCTGAGGAAAACAATAAATTTCATGTCGAACGCTAAACTGGCTCTAGAAAGAGTTTCTTTGAGGCTTGGAACAATTACGCATCTCGGTAACGTGGCAACTGTTATAGCACCAGCCTTAGAGATTTTGAGAGATGTACGCTCTAGCATAGTAGGTGTAGTGCCGAATGCTGAACATGAATTAAACGCCATAATGACCATGCTTGATGAGATAATGATTGAGTCGGGACAGGTTGCTGGCGCAGGATTTGATTTGGAGACGACAAGCGAGGAAGCGCAGAAGATACTTCAGGAAGCGGCTTTAGTCGCTGAAGAAAGAGCTAAGGAGAGATTCCCAGAGCTGGTTGCATCAAGGGAGGCCGAAGCCGAGAGCGAAAGGTTTGGTTAAAAATGAGGTGAAATCTGTGGGCCAGAGATCCAGGGTTGCGCTTGCCCTATTTGCGATAGGAATTGTAGGGTTTATATTAGGTGTGGTAGCTAACCTTGTATATTATAGAGCCCTACCGATTTTAATGGAGGCTTTTCCACAGATATTTGCTTCTGAGTGGGCTGCATGGGGTCTCGTAGGCGCTCTTCTAGCAATTATATGCTGTTTAATATATGCTTATCTACTATAAGAGTAGCAGGATGTTATAAACTCGAATGGATTCATCCCAACAAAATCCTCTTTTTATTTGCTTTAAACAATAACTTCATAAAGCGACTGCTTATGTAAATGCTTATGTGGATATACTTTTACCGATGTTAATTCGCATCCAGCATCAACAGTCACATTGTCTGCCACAACAGATGTATTAAGTATCCTCGTCTTGTCTACGGGGCTCGAGTTTATGATAGTGTGTCTGCCAATTATGCTATTTTTTATTTCAGCGTTATCTCCAATTATTGACCTGTCCATTATGGCTGATCCCTCTATAACGGTGTTTCTTCCTATCCTAGTATAGTTATCTATGCAGGAGTTAACTATTCTAGCTCCATCGGAGATTTCACAGTGCCTTCCAATCAAAACCGAACCTTCAACCTCTAACTTTCCCTCTTTTATCTTTCTTATAATCTCTTCTCTTCTGCGGAGGGCCTCTAAGCTTTCGCCTTGAATCCACACTCTTATATCCTCAGAAATTCTGCCTCCAAAATCCTGCAAGGCTCTTAATTTACCACTAAGTATCTCGTTCATGGCTTCAAGGTATCTCTCTGGGGTTCCAACATCATACCATGCGCCTTTAAGTACATATCCGTAAACTGGACGGCCGGTTTCTATAAGGTATGGTATAAAATCGTAGCCGAAATCTAAGCGTTTATTCTCGTATATCATCTCCTGAACTTTATTCTCCTTAAAAACCTCCTTAACTTCGGGGCTAAATAAATACAATCCAGTGTTAGCTAAGTTTGAGGGCGCCTCTTTTGGGCTTGGCTTCTCAACAAATTTTGAGATTCGCATGTCCTTATCTATCTTAGCAATTCCATATCCGGTTACGTCAGGAACAGGCATAAGTCCAATCGTTAAGAAAGATTTATTCTCTCGGTGGAAGCTTAGCATATTTTCCAGCTCTATGTCAAATATATTATCTCCTTGAACAGCAAAAACAGGGTCTCTAATATCATAATATTCTATGTTTATGCGAGCTGAGTCCGCACTTCCGCAATCATCCACGTTAGGTTGATATTTTATATGAACTCTTGGAGTGATGCCGTATCTGGCTGAAAAGCCTATCCCTGACTCAAAATGATCATATAGGCTCTTATAGTTTGTGTAGCCCTTAACACCAAAAATAAAGTTTCTCACTCCTTGCTTAGCTAACGTCAAGAGCGATATCTCTATAAGTGGCCGATTAACAAGCCTGATACACGCCTTCGAGACCTCGGCGGTTAATGGAAGAAGCCTCTTAGCTACACCACCAACTGGAATTATAACCCTTAAATTCTCAGGACTATAATTATGCTCCATCAGCTCCACCTCCCTCAACCAAAAATAAAAAGTGGGGGAAGTTAAATTAATGGGACGCTAATGCGTCGAGCAACCTCCTCTCAGTTACTATACCAATAAGCCTACCTCTCCTCGTGACCCCGAGCCTTCTAATCTTTCTATCACGCATAAGAATTAATGCATCCCTTATGGTTTTATCCGCCTCAATTGATATTAGGGGTGAGGACATTACTTCCTCAGCCCGGATCTTATTTGGGTCTCTACCAACCCTAGTAACCTTCTCAATTATGTCCCTTTCAGTTATTATGCCAACCGGGTTGCCGCCACTTATAACAATGATCGCACCAATATTATTTGAGATCATCTTCTCAATAGCTATAGAGACACTATCAGAAAACAGCACGGTGACTGGAGGGCTTCTCATGACAGACTCAACTGAATCTTTCAATCCCAAAACTCCATCCCAATTTATTCTTTTAGAAAATCTCTATTTATTTCTTTTCTTTTCAGAGGCCATTGATTTTTAAGATAAAGTGAAATTTATAAATTTATTACTCTTAGTTCATTAAGGACTTCGTCTGGGTTTTTATAGGTTTTTGTTGGTATATTAAAAAGTATTTCACCGAGTTTAATCTGTTTTCCTTCTTCGAGATCAACTAGTTTCCAGCCGAGCTTATCAATTAATGAGCTTTTAGTCGCAGGGTAGCGCGCACCACTAATAACGGCTTTAACTGAGTCTAGGCCATAACATCCAGTTAACGGTGGAAAGTATTGGTTCTTTAAAAAGAAAGCGAATCTTTTCGCATCATCAAACATTGATAAGTTGTTGAATAAAACATAAACACCCATCTCTAGATCCTCAAACACTCTGAGAGCTTCATAAAGCCTCCTTAACTCTTCATCCGAATACTGGTAATAATACATGCGTTCGCCTAAACCGTGGAGGCGGAAGTACGCTATGTTGGCTGTATAAACTGGCATTAACCGTAGGGGATCAGTTACATGCGTAATTCCCAGTTCACTTAGGATACACCTTAGTCTTCTAAGACCCTCCTCACTCTCCCAGGAGGGCCCTCGACTCTCCCAGACGAGAAAAAAGTCTTCGCGGTTAACTTTCCTGAAGAATGCCTCCGCATCACTAAGGTTTTTTAGACTAAATGATGCTGGGGTCTGTATGAGTATTACCTTCGCTTTCAGGATGCGGCATATCTGCTTGATCCTCTCGAAGGGTTCAGTGGCCTGCTCAATTCTAAGTTTATATTTGTGGCTTATATCCTGATGCGCCTTAACTGTAAACTCAAAGTCCGCAGGGGCTTTACTCCGCCACCTCTCAGTTGTCGTGAGACTAGGGTATTTATAAAATGTGCTGTTTAATTCAACAAGCTTAAAAGTTTCATAATATTTTGCTTGAGAAACTGGAAAGCCACAACAGCCAATTTTAATCACATTCAAACACCCCAAACAAAACTAATTATTCTCTCTATTAAGGAATTAAATTAATGTTTGCTAGATTTGAAGGATCAATTTCATATATGAGGATGATAAACTGTAAACGTTACATCTTTAAATCTATGATCAAAGTTCAATTGTTAAGCCATCGTACGCGACTTTAATTCCTTCAGGAACAAGCTTGGAAATTAGCTGTTCATGTAGAAGGCGGCCGTTGTGAGAGAAGTGCGTTGCTACAAAGATAGTGTCCTTATCGGCTATATTTTTTGAAGTCATATGTCTCTTAACGTCTATTACTTCTTCTAAGCCCATATGATATCTTCTTGAGGAAGATGCTCCAGTAGTACAATCTAAGATCACCAGGTCCAATCTATAGTCTTCTAGTCTCTTCCAGGCTTCCTCTGGAAACCAGCCTGAGTCGTGCCCGTAGAGGATTGTTTTACTGCTTGACTCAAAAAGATAGAGGAGGCAGATCTGGTTTGGATCATGATCAGCTGGGAGAGCTGTAACCTTTAGGCCTCCAGCCTCTATGGTCTCAAATGGCTCTAAAACTCTGAGAATCAAGCCTATTTTCGACGGATCTCCTACAACTCTAAGAACACTGTTTATCACATCCTGGCTACCATATACGTTGAGGGGTCTTGTGTTCTGCATGTGGGCGAAGGGAAGCTGCCTCATAAGTAAATCATCCGGGTGGAGGTGATCATAGTGGCTGTGGGTTATGAAAAGATGTCTAACCTCTGCGAGGTTGAGTTTATACTGCAAGACATGCAAATATGTATCTGGAGGCCAGTCAACCTTATACTCTCTTTCAATGTGGACTGAACTTCTAGTCCTTATATTTCTTCCTCCTGAATCTCTAGCCTTCATGCATACATCGCATTCACAAAAGAGAGCAGGCCAGCCCTCAGCGGCCCCAGTTCCAGCGAAAAGAATTCGCATAGTTGATCACCAAATATTTATAGACTGAAAAATATTTTTCAATGATTATGCATTTAAGTACGAAGAAACTTGAATTTTACTCGGTTAAAATTACGCTTTCTCCATCCCTTTTTTCAACCTTTATTACTCGGTCAGCTTTTTCCGCAAATGCCTCGCTATGCGTTACCGCTATTATCTGCTCAACTGTTTTTAAACGTGAAAGCATCTCCGCTAATCTATCTATCGATCCATCTTCTCTACCTAGGCTTTCTGTTGGTTCATCAAGCATAAGTATGCCTAGCCCCCGTCCGGATTTTAGATGCATAATTAGTTGACCAATACCTAGACGATATGCTAGTGCTAGAAATGTTCTTTCGCCCCCGGAGAGATTAAATGTGCTTCTTTCATATCCTTCATCTCCCTCTATTATTGGTGTATAATTCTCGTCTATCCTAATTGTAAGGGATGGGCTTTCTGATCCAGCTAGCTCGTCTAGTATTTGCTGAACAACTCTCTCAAGGTAGCTTACAAAATCCCTTCTAATTCTTGGCTGTATGCTTCTATAAGCCTGTCTAGCCTCTTCAATGAAGATGAGTATTTCATTAATCTTCTCTAAGCGCTCAATCTTCTTCTGGGCTGCATCCAACCGCTCTTTAAGGTTCTCAAGCCTACTTATAATTTCATTTCTTTGAGATTCAAGGTTTTGAACTTTGTATTTTATGCTAGAGTATCGCTCCACAGCCTCATTATATAGTTTTTGTGCTTCCTCCAACCTGGAATAATCAAACTCCGCAATTTCAGAGCGCAAATCTTCTAGACGCTTCTTTAGGGGCTCGATCTCCCTATCTTTAGTGCGCAATTCCTCAACCGCCTTATTGAGGAGCATTCTCTCATTCTCCAAGTGTTTTGAAACCTCCGCCTTCGTTGGGTTTATGGTTTGAAGGTTAGAGAAGATGTTGAAGAGAGTTTTTCTCAACTGCTCAAGCTCTCTGGCGCTTTTCTCAAGCTCGCTTAGCTGCTGCCTATAGTTGGATATATCCTGATAAAATTGCTTCATCAATCGATCCTTATATTCAGGCGAGAGAATCTGGAGGCAGAGCGGACATTTATTCTCTTTAGCTAGACCTGATATTCGCTGGGTTGCCCTTTTAATCTCACCTCTAACGTTCTCTTCCTCACCGTGTACGCTTGAAATCTGCTCAATAATACTGTTTATATGCGATTGGAGATTATTTAGAGATATATCTGAGGGCAAATTTAACTCAGCGATCTTTCTTCTAAGAGCTTCTTCTTGGCTATTGAGAACCTCTAACCGCCCCTCAAGCTCGCTTATCCTCGCCCCTCTCTCTTTAATCTCACTCATTAATCTTACGCGTATACTTTCAAAGCTCCCGATTTCAGTCCTTAACTTAATTTCCTCAGATCTTAACTCCTCACTTCTTCTCCGCATTTCCATAAGCCCCTCAAGATTTGCCTTCGCCTCCTTAAGTCTCACCTCTGCTTCCTGAAGCTGCTTTCGCGACTCCTCAACCTCAACCTCCTTTATTGATAGATCCTTAACGGATTCGTCATACTTGCTTTGTATCTCCCTAAAGTTAACAACATCTGGATCACGCTCTAAGGTTGCTCGCTCGCTCTCATACCATCTTTGGATCGACCGGAGATTAACCCATGATATCTCGTAATCAGAAAGCCCGAATAACTGATCTAGCTTTCTCTGTCTTTCAGCTGGCATCATATCAAGTATCTCTTTAAGTCTCTCTTGTCTTATCCAAACTATATCACGGAAGGCCTCCTTATCTATTCCAATTATCGACTTTAGCTGCTCAGCCACGGCTTCGCTTTTAATTTCCGCGAGTAATCTATTCCCCTCAAAGAGTTTGAGCTGCTCGGAGTCCTGACCTATGTGTCCGCCGCGTCTCCTAAGACCCCTCCAGAGAGTATACTCCTTACCACTCTCTATAAATTTCAACGCAACCCTTCCAACGTCAACACCCTCACGAAGAAGGTACTCGTAGCTTCTGCCAAGGGGATCCCCAAAAAGCGCGAAATCTATGGCGTAAAGAATGCTCGATTTTCCAGCACCGAGTCCACCAACCAGGCAATTAAATCCATTGGAGAATTTTATGTACGTCTTAATGTGCGATCTTATATTTTCAATAAGAATACTGTCAATTTTCACCTGATCATCCCCTCTATAATATCCCTAATCCTATCTTCATTCTCCCTAACAAGATATTGGACTAGGTCCAAGGTTATTCTAGCCCTCTTTTCAGCCTCCTCGCGATTATAACGCTGAGAGAAGAACTGAACGAAATACTCGTATGATTTAGCTTTCAGATCCTTCATCTCGCTCTCAAATATATTCCGTATAACCTCTTCAGGAAACTCCATTTCTCTGAGGAGAATAAGCGGGTGCACAGCTAGAGCCTTCTCAGCGGCCCCTCTAATTCTCGCTAAGTCAATCTCCCTCCTTGCTGATCCAGCTGGCAACATACCCTTTAAGACTGGAACTATAACTGCCCCTTCTTCATCAGCCTCTTTAACGAGATTCGCAGCTAACTCCGTTATATCTTGGGGAGATAAGCCGCTGTAATCTTTATCTATCACCTTAAACTTACGAGGGCTTTCGAGCTTTAAGCGGTTTATTTCTATGTCTCCCTTTAGGTTAACCTCAACATAGTAGAAGCCTTTATCTGAAAATGCGTCCTCGTAGCTTACGGTTTCAGTGGAGCCGCTGTATGCCAATACTCCATCTTGGAAGCGAATTTGTAGAGGCATATGTATGTGGCCTCCAGCATAATAGTTAAAGCCCTCTGGTAAAAGTTCTGATGAAGCCTCGGCTGCCATCTTAGGGTGCACACCGATTATATCCGGGATATCTAGGGCCATGTGGAAAACAAAAACGTTAAATTTGTCTTTGCGGGGTGTGGGCTTCTTAGACTCGTAGAATGCTGGGAGCTGCCTTTCGGTTCTCTCCCTAGTTCTAAAGTTTGGTATACCGTAAACGTAGCAGTATTCGCTTTCCCAGCAAGCATTATTATGCCTAGGTAAATAGTAGATTAGGCCCGCGCTGTCTAGGGGGTTAAGTATTGTACTTGTTACAATGTTTGGCGCTGTGTCATGTGAACCGTCGACTACTAAAACTGGTATGTTAGCGTCCCTTAATCTCTTAAAATCTCTTATCGCTCTCTCAAGGGTTATGTTTAGTGGTCTTGCTTGATGGAATAAGTCTCCGGCCACGATCATGAAATCCGGCTTCAACTCAACGGTTTTATCGACAACTTCTGTGAACGCTCTATCAAAATCCTCACGCCTCTCGCTTAGATTATACTGCTCATATCCAAGGTGGATATCGGCTACGTGAACGAAGGTGAAGTGGCTCAAACTAAACTTGCACGCCCCTTTAAACTCTTTATTCACTGAACTAAATTAAGCTTCACTTGAGGGGACGAAAACCTTTATTGCATCATATAACAAAAAAATAGTGAACTATTCGTGAAGAATGAACATGAAAATGCTAGTTTCAAAATTGCTTGAGAAACTTCTCATGCTGCATAAAAGATTACATAGATTATATTACAGTTCATTCTTTGTTGGTTTGCTGAGTTTTCTATGGTTTATTTTTAGAACTGGAACAAAACCTTCGAGGATAACGTATCCGTGCCAGAGAGCAGCTCTGGCAAACAGCTATTTATGGCTGGTAGCATACGTTATTCCCTTTCTACATCATATGTATCAGAAATTCCCTAGAGCTGCGGATTTAAGGAGGATTCTTCCATTATTAGCTGCGCTTATTATAGCTGGCGGCTCATTAGCATTATGGAGCGTTTATGAGATGATGAGGGTGAAAGAAGCTCAAGAAGTAGGGCTAACAATAAGTGAGAAACTTGCTAAGTTTGAGCCTTCCTCAAGCATTTTCGTCGTTAATGGCACCAGAGGTAATGATGACGGGATCTTAAGGTTGATTGATTTAATGGGTAAGCACGGTTTATTCTTCTATAAATCTTCTGAACTTGGAAAAAATATGGGACCAAACGGTCTGATCGATAGAGATGACGTTGTGATAATAAAGGTGAATAGCCAGTGGGATGAGCGTGGAGGAACAAACACGGATCTTGTTAAGGCGCTGATCCAAGCTATACTTGAGCATCCAGATGGCTTTATTGGTGAGATAGTTGTAGCCGATAATGGGCAGGCACAATATGGTTCAGCCGGGTCTGGTGGAAGCTTGAGCTGGAGCAGAAATAACGCTGAGAATATTTCCCAGTCAATTCAGAGTGTTGTAGACTTCTTCGCCGGAAGAAATTATAAGGTTTCCGCCTATTTATGGGATAAAATAACCACGAGACAAGCAAATGAATATTTTGAGGGTGATATGGAAGATGGATACGTTGTTAACGCCACAGTAAACCCTAGAACTGGAATAATGATTTCATACCCAAAATTCAGAACGGCGTTCGGCACATATATAAGCTTCAAGTATGGCGTATGGGATCCAGAAAGCAGAACATATTACGGCGACAAGCTTAAGGTGATTAATTTTCCAGTATTAAAGACCCATAGCATATATGGAGTTACAGCATGCGTGAAGCATTATATGGGCATCGTCTCGGATAAGCTCACAGCTGCCCTTGGTGCTAGAGCACATAACACTGTGGGCACGGGTGGAATGGGGACCGAGATGGTTGAAACAAGATTTCCAACGCTGAACATAATTGACGCAATATGGGTTAACGCTATACCACGAGGTGGACCGAGCACGCCTTACAACAGGGCGGTTAGGGTTAATATTATAGCCGCAAGCACCGACCCGGTTGCTTTAGATTACTGGGCTGCGAAGCATGTACTTTTAGAGATTGCTAGGCAAAAAGGCTACAACGGACTAAGCTCGATAGATCCTGATAATACTGAACGCGGGTCATTCGGCTATTGGCTCAGGCTTTCAATGGAGGAGATTAAGAGAGCCGGATACCAAGCAACGGTCGACGAAGACTACATGAACATCTATGTACTTCAGTTAAAGCGAACTTAACTCGTTTTTCTATTCTTAGTTTGATCGATAAAAAGGTATGAGGTAAGATTTTTATTCAAAACTATTTTTGCTTGGTACATATAGAGTTATAGAGTGCATGTTAATTAGATTTTGGTAAAGATTAGACCGCATAGCTCCCACTTAGAATATTTAGGCAACCATCCACGCCAAAACGCTTTATAGATAATTCTCCAACCTAGACCAGCCATTAGGCTTTCTATGAATGATGGCGTCATACCCCATAACCAATGGTCACTATTCATTATGGTTGCATCTGAAAAATTTGACCAGTAATTTATTTCTCTAGTCCATTTCTCATGGAATGGCACGAGTCTCTTTTCTCTGGAGCCTGAAAGCAAAATAAGACAGTTACGGAATGGCATGAGTCTTTCTGGAAGAATGGGTTGTGAGATTAAAAAGAATTTTTTAGTTTTAGATAACATAAGAGATAAAGTGCGTATTGGATCTCTCTGGTGGAGTAGAACATCATAGGCTAAAGCGAGATCATAAGATTCTTTCAAACCAGCCATGAAACCTTCATCTGAAAAATCTCCTTTCCGGAAGTCTATATTTGCCCTTAAAAGAGGATTTTTAACCCAGTTTTCCGACTCAAATTTATCTATCATGGTCACTCTAGATACATTAAATTTCTCCATGCATATCCTAGAGTATAAACCGTCTACCTCCCACATTCCTCCAAAATCTATAACGCTGCTGACAGGTAAACATGCTTCTATCATAGAAATCTTACGTATAATTGTTTCCCAATCCCTCCTCCAGTTTATGCTTTTATAATCAGATCTAAAAGATTGTGCGAGGAGATTATTTAAGCGGTTATTTCCTTTCTCTCTAAATCTTAAGATGTAGATCACCTGAACAATTAGCCCGCCATTTATTACATTTTTCTCTTCAGCACATTTATAAACAAAGCGTAACAAGGTAGTCGAATGCGAATATTCTTATTAAATATTTTTAAAAACATGTAATCTAGGCGTTGAGGATCAAGAGTATTTTAGCAAAAATGATTTTAGTATTAGGATGCTAACCGGCTTATTGATTAAGAATCATGTAGAATATCCTTAAATAAGGAGGTTTAGTTCATTATATTCATCCCCAGAGGGCTATGCGATGTTGATAACCGAGATAATTCTAGAGAATTTCATGTCTTACGAGTATGCTAGGATTCCCCTTAAGTCCGGCGTTAACTTGATATGTGGCCCAAATGGCGCTGGCAAATCATCGATTCTTTTGGGAATATCCGTTGCTCTAGGTCAATCTTACACAGAGCGTTCTAAGAAGCTTAGTGACTTAATTAGGTGGGGGAAGGATGTTGGCCGCGTAACACTGGTCCTAAATAATTCTAGAGTTAAAGGTCGGCGTCCTGTCCCAAAGATTAACAAGGATCAGATTTACTTAACCAGGGTTCTGAGGCGTGATGGAAAGTACTGGTTTGAGATAGATGGTGTTGCCGCCAGCAAGGCGGACGTCTTAAGGCTTCTCTCGCGCTTTAATGTTGACCCAGATAACATGTTGATAATAATGCATCAAGATATGGCCGAGCAGTTCATCATCTTATCTCCGCAAGAAAAACTTAAGCTTGTTGAGTCTGCTGTTGGCCTTGAGTCCTATCGCAGGAATGTTCTTGAGGCACAGAGTAAGCTTAGCCGCATAATTAGTCAAGAGGAGTCACTTAACAAAATGCTTGAGTCAGCTGAGCAGACGCTTAATTACTGGCGTGAGCAGTATGATCGCTTTCAGGAGAAGAAGCAGCTTATGCTTAGAAGACGCTTTTTGGAGCGCGAGCTAGCTTGGGCTGATGTCGCCAGAAGAGAGGAAGAGGTCGCTAGAATAAGGAGGGAAGTCGAGGCGAGAAGATCCGAGCTTGAAAAAATTGAATCGTTGATTGGGAAGTATGAGGCGGATCTTAAGTCGGTTGAGGAAGATATTGTTAGTCTAAAGGAGGAGAGGCGGAGATTATTGGAGGAGAGGATTACACTTGAGAGGGAGAGGGCTAAAATCGATTTCAGTCTCTCCAGAAGCAATGAGATGCTCAGCAGCTTAAGGGGCTTCTTTATTGAATGGGAGAAGGGCTTAAGGGATCTCTCGAAGATTGTCCCTCTAGCAGAAAAGTTAAGCGCGGGTTCCAGTCCAGCAAGCATTTCGAGTACTGGGTCTCAGTGGCTTGAGGCTGCAAAGATAGTTGATGGGTTAAGCCGCTGGCTTAACACGCTTAAATCGAAAATTGGCGAGATTGAGGATCTCGCTGAGATATCCAGCATTAAACTCGCTAACCTAGAAGTTAATCTCCTAGACTTGAAGGATGAAATATACAAGGTTGAAAAGAGAGTAGACGATTTAATCAGCGCCCTAATCGAGGATAGAGTCAATTTGGCTGTCCTCAATTACCGGAAGAGCGAGTTGCTAAGCGACTTAGAATCTCTAGAGAAAAGCTTAAGCGCTTCGCTATCAAGTCTTGATGAGGCTGTTAGAAGAGCTGAGGAGAAAGGGCCGCGCATCGCCGTCCTGAAAAGCCCTGATGAAATATTGGATGAGATGAGAGTTATAGACGGCCGCTTAATGGCGATGGCTGATGTATCAGAAGAGGTTGAGAAGATGTATGAGTCATACTCAAATCTGTATCTTGAGCTTAAGGAGAAAGCCCGAATAGCCGCTGAGAATCGTGAAAGGACTCTGGAAGAGATTAAGGTTAGGATGGAAGCTTGGAGGAATGTCATCAAGACTCTTCTGGAAAGCGTTAACGCCGAGTATCAGAACACTCTCCTTCAAGTTGCCGGCTCAGGGTTTGTACGTTTAATAAACGAGAATGATATTGAGGCTGCGGGGCTCGATATTTACGTTGGATTTAAGGGTTCTCAGCCCATACCTCTAAATATATATTCTCAAAGCGGGGGTGAGAGAAGCACGGCGACAATGGCTTTTCTACTCGCCCTCCAAAAGCACATAAAATCTCCATTCAGAGCAATAGATGAGTATGATGTGCATATGGATCCAAGAAACCGGCAGGTTATTGCAAACCTGCTAATATCGACTGTTAAAAATGAGGGAGCGCAATATCTTGCGATAACACCCAACCAGATGTTTTTTGAGGGAAAAGATGTTCACATAATAACTGTTCAAAACGTTGACGGAAAATCCCTAATTAGGGAGGTTGTTTAATGAGCACACCAGCCGTTGAGAGACAAAAAAGCCTTAGAGAGGCCAGAGAAGATTTACAAAGAATAATTGACCTATGTAGATCTGTTGAGGTTAAGGGCCTAGACCCATACCTCGTCGATGTCGAAGATTTGATCAAGGTTGTCAGAGAATATTTTCCAAAGTGGAAGGATGTTGAAGACTTATGCCTAGACACTGAAACCTTGAATCAGATAGCGTCAATCGTAAGGATGCAAGGTGAGTGGGTTAAGCAGAGGGCAACGGCGCTTTATAGGGACCCATTCTTGATAGAGGAGAAGATCCGCAGTCTACCAATAGATAGAATGGCTGAGATATTCCTTGAGACTTGGCGACCAATAGTTGAGTTCGAGCAGCTGACGATTAACGGGTTCCGTGAGGCGCTTAGATATTGGAGTGACCTACCACCCTTAAGCGAAAGGTGGCAGAGAATTGGCTATGTGAAGATTGAGGGGCAGATGGTAACCAGAGAGGAGATGATTAAAGAGGGTCTGTTATCAGGTGAGTCATTCAACTCTGAGCTAGAGAGGATGTGGCTTGAGCTCAAGGAACTTGTCTCAAGGAAGGGGAGGGTCAAGTATTGGGATTTCATTGTCTCAGACACTTATGAGGAGACTGTTAGGAGGGCTTACTTAGCAAGCTTTCTTGTAACATATGGTTATGCAAGGCTGGAGATACATTATCTTGAGGATGAAATATTTATATCACCAAACGAGAAGCCCTCACCTAAAGAGGAGGGAGAATTAATCTCCTTTCCAATTTCAATAAGCTTTGAAGAGTGGAAGAGATGGAGAGAAAGCCGAGAAGGGTAGATAGAAAAGCCCACTACGCAGCGAAAATCAGAAGGGTTGCGCACCTATTATTTTATAAGAGACATTCAGTCCCCGGTGCTAAGGGTTGGGAGTTAAGGAGAAGAGTTGGCTCTGACTACCCTAAAGTCATAAACTTATTGAATGATTATCTAGAGAAGATAGGCCTCACGGTTAAAGTCGTCTTTGAGGAGGAGGCTAATCCACCGGAGAACCCAACGCTTGAGCAGTATGACAAAGCGAGATTCTACATAACTCTAAAAGATGATTTAGCGGCTGATGAGGCCAAAATGGTTGGATGGCGCATAGATGATCTGGCGGCTTTATGCGCGTCAATCGCGTACATAATATCCAAAGGCGGTAAAGTTCAAAGAAAAGATCTGGAGGATCTGCTGAAGAATAAAATACCAAATTGGCGTGTTGAAATAGACTTAAACAGATTCATAAGGCTAGGATACCTAATTGAAGATGAGAATGAACAAATATATTTGGGATGGAGAACCAGAACCGAAGTCGACCAGAAGAAGCTAATTGATTTACTGCTTAAAGCCGAAGTAAAAACATAGGGTCCTAACCCTCAGGAAAATTTGATTAAGAATGGGGCCCTCAAATATGCTTGAAAATGAGCGCAACAATCTTGATGAAGTTTTTAGATTCAATTAGGTTTAAAAGAAGATTCTGAGCAAAGATGTAATTTCATTCTTAACAATATGATATAAAAAATTATGGTGCTACCAGAAATGGAAGCAAGTTTGAGCCGGAGAGAAGCATTGATGAATTTATTACAGCTTTGCCACTCTATAAGGCGCATGGTACGTTCTCTAATGGACTAAGCTTACGACACTTTACTAGTGACCAGCCTTTGGCATCCTCGTTTTTGAGGCTTCAAACAGCGTTATCGAAAAGCGATCTTCACTCGCTATTTTAGCCATCTCTCAAACCAGTTGAAGGCATCTTCTTGCATTTCCACATCGAATTTGTGCGGTCCAGGATAGAACTTTCCATAGTAATTGTTTGAGAACCCCATCTTTGCATATATTTGCTTAAGTTTCTCATCAGCTTTTCTTTGGCCTTCAAGCGTGTAGAGCTCGTCGTCCATGTTATATTGAACCATTAATGGTGCTGGAGCGTGTAGCGATATTAGGTCGGGCATATCTAGATAGCGAGATAAGTATGGAACATATAACATCCATGTATGGCATTTTATGTGATTTTTAAGCATCTCACGGAATGTGCTCATGAAGCCAATGCATACAGCGCATTTAATTCTAGAGTCCAATCCGGCTAGGAAAATGGTCCTCAGCCCACCACCTGAGAGACCACCGCAGCCGATCCTCGACGGATCAACCTCAGGTCTTGTTAGCAGATAATCTATGCTTCTTCGATCCTCGTATGTGAAAATGCCCGGCCACGTTGATCCTGCGGCGAATACCGTTTTTGCTATTATGTGCTCAAGCTCGGCTGCTAGGCGGTTGTATTCTATAATGTATTCCCTTGAATCTGGCTCTAAATCCTTAAATCTCCTTTGGAAATCCTCATTTAGGGATTCAACAGGAATCTTTCGACTGCCAAAAAGAAAGGCGTCCACAACTAGAACCGCGAAGCCACGTTTAGCAAGCTCCGTGGCCCAGCTTCTACCCCCATAGCATTCACTCTTGAAATCGCACAGTATAGGCGGTTCATTCGGAATAGCAGTTATCTTCTCCTTGCCAAAGTATTTAAATCCTCCATGATCATGCAGTGCTATAACCGCTGGCAGCTTCTCTCCACGCTTCCTATCTTTTGGGTATAAGAAGAAACCTCTAGTTCTGGGACCATACGGCATATCATATGAGATCTCCTCGCTTACTACACCGTCAACTTCATATCTTGCATCTATTGTTGCATTTAAAGGAATACTTGGCGGATCAAACGCTAAGAGCTCAAATACCTTGGCTCTCGCTCTTGTTCTCCAAATATCCATCTCAGGCCAATCCCTCGACAAGAAAGAGAGAGACGGGCTAACGGATTCTAAGAGCGAGTTAACTAAACTGTAATAAATCCCTATATCTGGATTAATGAACTACACCTCCTCTAGATCAGTAATTGTCATAATATCTCCCTAAAGCCTAAAAAGGGTTCCGCCATTCTCTGGGATACTTTAAGATTTAATAACGTACGTTACGTTAGCAGTTAACGTTTATTTTCTGCTATTCTTGTTTACATGGAGAGAATACTGTATGTTTCCTCTAGATTGCTAAGCACGTTTTTTCCTTTGGCTGTTATCACATAAATTCTCCTTCCATTCCTCTCAATCTCTGCAACTAACTCCTTCTTTACGAGAGAGCTTAAAATCTCCTGCAGGGTAATCCATGAGAGATTACATTTATACATTATATTCGTCGGTTTACTACACCCCATTCTAATCACTCTTAAAACTTCTAAGTAAATTTCAAGTTTGGATCTCTTCTTAGACATTATGCATCATCTATTAAACATCTATTTTAGATATCTCCATCCCGATCTTTAAAATAGTTGTGAATTAAAAAATCGTAAATACAAAACTATAGTTTAAGTATATAGAAAAACTAGGGATGAAAGCGTAACAGATAAATAATTATGCTTATCAAATATTTTGGGAAGGGGAATAATATGCCAAAGTCAAGCATGAAAGCTTTCTATGTAATGACATTAATCTGTACAATACTTATAATCTGTTATCTCTGGTTTGTTTTCCTACCGCAATTCGAGGGAAAACTGGAATATCCATCTGTTAGGATGGTTGTTTCCTATGTAATCCTGCTACTACTTGCAGCCGCATGCGCACAAATATACCTGTTGAAAAGGCCGTCAAGACCCGATATATTTGAATAACTACTATATATGTGTATTAGAGTGAATTAAAGAAATTACACTTTATGGTAGTTAGGTAGTTATTAAGAGGATTCTCCTTCTTTAAGAGTCATATTTTTATGTTGAAATAGAATGTAAAATCAGCATCTACTTAGAAGATAAAAAATTTATTAGGAGTGTTGTAAATAAATTTGTAGAATGGAGGTTGATTGATTTTGGAGAAGCATAATTTAGACAGACAATGGCTTTTCAGTTTGGGCGCAACCCCCAGCCCCTTTGCGAGAAGAGCTGAAGGCATAATCGTGGATTTACCTCATGATTTCAGCATAATACAGAAACGTGATCCTAATGCGCCGGGCGGCCCTAGCGTCGGTTATTTCCCCGGTGGTGTGGCAACATATGAAAAAACGATCTTCATCCCTGAAAATTGGAGGGGGAAGAAGGTCCTCCTTGAGTTTGAGGGGGTTTACATGAATGCTGTTGTGTATTTCAACAACAATATTGTGGCTAAACATCCATATGGTTACACCAGCTTTCATTGCGACTTAACTCCGTATTTGTTTTTTGGTCGGGAAAATAAGATTCGAGTCTTCGTGAATAACGGCGCTCAGCCGAATAGCCGCTGGTATAGCGGTTCAGGCATATACCGTCATGTATGGCTGCTGGTTGGCGAGAGCATCCACATACCTCCTTGGGGCGTCTACGTTACGACCCCGAAGGTTTCCTCCGAAGTCTCTACTGTTTCAGTTAAAACCACCGTTGAGAATTCAGCTCAGGCGGCTGCTCAGGTAACGGTTCGTACAACTCTGCTCACGAACTCCGGTTCGGAGGTTGCTAGGGGGGAGGTTGAAGTGAACGTTCCAGCCGGCGGTTCCGTTGAGACTAATCAAGATCTTGAGGTGTCTTCTCCCAATCTCTGGTCTGTGGAGAACCCGTACCTTTACACTTTAAGAAGCGAAATAATTAGAGATGGCGTAGTCGTTGACAAAACTGATACTAAAATTGGAATACGCTCTATATCCTTTGATGCGCATAATGGCTTTCGGTTAAACGGTGTCCCAATTAAGCTTAAGGGTGGTTGTGTACACCACGACTGCGGGCTACTTGGAGCCGCCGCATATGACCGGGCGGAGGAACGCAAGGTTGAGTTGCTCAAAGCCAATGGCTTCAATGCGGTGCGCTGCGCTCATAATCCACCCTCACCGGCTTTTCTTGACGCATGCGACAGGCTGGGCATGCTAGTGATAGATGAAATATTCGATTGTTGGCGTGAGGGGAAAAATCCAAATGATTACAATCTGTATTTCGAGGAATGGTGGCAAAGAGACTTGGCTTCCATGATACTTCGTGACCGAAATCATCCGTGCATTATAATGTGGTCAATAGGTAATGAAATACCGGAGTTAACAGGCTTTTCTGAAGGCTACAAATATGCACGAAAATTAGCGGGCTTCATTCGCAGACTAGATAATACAAGGCCTATTACAAGCGCCATAACTGAATACTTTCTATATCAATTGATTACCACTGACTTCGGTTCAGAAAGAAGGATTCCTGATGAACTCTGGATAGAACATTCTTCGAAGTTCGCGGAACCCTTAGATATTGTGGGCTACAATTACATGTTGCACCGCTATGAGAGCGATAGAAAATACTTCCCCGACCGTATAATATGCGCTACAGAGAGCTTCCCCTCTATGGCCTTTGACTACTGGGAAGCCGTTGAGAGGTTGCCTTACGTCATAGGCGACTTCGTTTGGACAGCCATTGACTACCTGGGTGAGGCCGGTATTGGGCGGGTCAAATATGAGGGGGAGGAATTTTCATTCCTTGGGAGCTATCCTTGGCATCAAGCATTCTGTGGTGATATCGACATCTGCGGCTTCAAGAGACCTCAATCTTATTACCGCGACTGTGTTTGGGGCATATCTAAGACTCCATATATTGCGGTCCATAAACCAGAGACTTATGGCAAAAAACCACTTCCCTTGCTATGGAGTTGGCCTGAGGTCGTCTCCTCTTGGACATGGCCAGGTTACGAGGGAAAGCCGATGAAGGTAGATGTGTATAGCACCAATAGCGAAGTTGAGTTATTCCTTAATGGCAGGTCTCTAGGCCGCAAGCCAGCTGGCAAAGCTAATAGGTATATTGCTTCCTTCGAGGTCATCTATGAACCTGGCGAATTAGTGGCCATCGGATACGAAAATGGCGTTGAAACCTCACGTACGGTGTTGAGGACCGCTGGGAAACCTGCAAAAATCCTTTTAAAACCCGACCGAAATGTGTTAAAGGCAGAATTCGGTGATCTATCCTTTATAACTGTGGAGTTAGTGGACGCAGCGGGTAATATTTGCCACAACGCCACTAACACCGTATATTTCACCGCTTATGGCGTTGGCTCAATAGTGGCTGTAGGTAACGGAAACCCGGTATCTGAGGAAATGTATGTTGGAAACCAGCGTAAGGTTCATGAAGGACGCGCAATGGTAGTTGTTCGTTCAAATGGCGAACCTGGTGAGATTGTTCTAACAGCTACTGCGGACGGAATCCCGCCAGCAAGTGTAACCATTCGAGTAATGAGGTGAAAGATAGCTGCGGTAACAGAGCCGCTTTATAGATGAGCTAATTGTGAGCAAACGGGGGCCGAGAAGAAATAGAAATAATATTATGTTATTATTTTTGACAATATTATTTAAATTGGACAAACATAGATGAAAAAGGGCAACCATAAATCAGGCTGAAGGCAGAGAAGAAGCAATTTAACGCTTTAGGATTAACAATATGCTAACTTGGAAGAAGAATCCTTGCCGATGCTTCTTAAAGGACTTGCTTTAAGTTATTTCTTTAGATTGAGGTAGATTTCAGCCATTGATGGTTTTAGGTAATCCTTTGCGTCGTGTATTGGAATAAATTCCCACTTTACTTCTGGTGCATAGAAGTTCGCTATATTTGCTAGTTTCTCTGGGTCCTCTGTTTCGAATATTGAGAAGCCCCTGCTTTCGCCGAAGAGCCTATATGGCCCGAAAATTATCTTTGCATACTTCTCTTCCATATTCTCTCTATCCGCTGTCATCTGTCTAAACTTCTCGATAACAGTTGTAATCTTAGTTGGAGAGTACTCCCAATAACCTATATACTTCATTTTCTTTCACCTCCAATTACTTATTCTGCTTTCAGACGTTAAAGTGTTGAAAATTTGCTAACAAGCGAAGAGAACGGATTAATGCCCCCACTCCACAAGCTAGCAAAATTCACTTATGTTAACGGGGTCCCCTCCTAAAAACTTTGCGGTAAAGAATAAAAGTATAGTTTATAAGCACCGCAAACACATATATGACAGATTAAGTTTATTCCTATGAGCAAAGATATTATCTACAAAATAAAATTCTCTAGATAAAGGGGACTGGAGAAAAGGAGCAAGAAACCTAGGTGCGATATCTGAAAATAACAAAAAGGATGAGGAAGAACATATTTCTTGGAGATAATGAGGAAATAGAGGTTAGTGCTAAAAACTTGTTAAAAATTTCGCTCTACATCTTTAGAGCGGGTTTATCTGCGAATGGGTCGTTTATTCTGTTTGCCAGCATGCTGAGACTCATGTGCTGAAGCGAGAAGTGCTGATCCATTCTCCAGTGGGATGAAGTCTCCCCAGATGGCATCCTTGAGATTTAACTTCTTCATGCACATCCCACCCACATGCCTCTCGCTTAGGGCAGATTGAATTCTGCTGATGAAGCCGAGACTGGTTTTAATGTAATCTTTGACCATCCACTCACGGTTGCTCTATATGTGCCCTCTTCAGGCTTAGTGATTCTAACAGTAATTTCTTTCGATTCGCCTTGCTCCAATTTGACGAGCACTTGGGCTGACGCTGGCGTGTAAGAAGGCTTCCATTCACCATTAACTTCCTTCTCTATTACTAGGCCTAGTGCCGCGTTTGGAAATACTACTTCGCAGTCACCAGTATTCTCGACTTTAACGCTGAGAATCACCTGGTTTCTACCAAGTGATTGTTTTTCTACCGACACTTCTAGAGCGGGGTTCTCCTCCTGTGCTTCAGGTGGAACCGTTTTAGCCACAAACCTTCTGGCGAACCCCTTGAACCCTTCGTCAAATTTCTTTAGTTTTCCTAGGGCATAGCCCCTTTCACCAGCCTCTATGTGCCCCCTCGTCTCATTTAGTAAGTTATTAAGCCACCGTCTAAATTGACCCATGTTCCTAAAGCCAATTCCCATTTCCTCAAGAATCTCTTCTACGTCTTTTTCATCGAGTTTTCCAACCATTGCCTCTAGGCGCTCCATTATCCTTACTCTAAACCGCTCCATTCTCTCAGCCATCTTTGCTTCAGCACTCGCCTTCAGCGTTTTGTATGCTAACGCAATAAGATTGTTTGCTTCCGCAAGCATATGAGCAGCACCAGAAACATTTCCTTCCGCTAGAAGCTCCCGTATCGCGGTTACATTTAATAGAAGCTCAGCGTCCTTTAAGAGTGCTTCAGCCTCTCCCATCAAGCTCCTTATTCTCTCTATTCTCTCAAGCGACCTGTTTGCTGCCACAAGTAATCCCTGCGCTTGAACCTCAGGTTTACCCCAAGCCATAGCCTCCGTAACGCCTAACGCGCATAATATGCGGTGGATGTTCACCCAAACATCCTTGAAGATACCCATGGCATCCGTTGCCTCATTTATTGCATCAGTATAATCGCCTCCCTCAAGATCCTCTTTGGCATCATTTAGTAGCGTCATTCCATATTCTATACGTGAAACATTTCCCCAGAATGCATCTTTTAGGCTTGAGCCATTGATTAATTCAATGAGCGTTGAATTCGCTTTTATCGCTTCCACAAAGGTGACAACACGCTCCCCAGCCTTAGATGCAGCGTTAACTACGGCTTCAGCCCTCTCTCTTCCATCATCTCCAGCGGATGCTGGAGCCATCGGGAAAGCTTGGGCAACGACGGAGACTAGCAGAACTGCTAATAGAGCTGCTGCAACAAACCTCAAACTCTTTACACTCACGCCCACATCACCTCGCCAGAAAATATGCAGAAACTTGGAGATAAGGAACACTGCGGAACGCCGCGTTCCAAACCGTTCCAAACATCCTAATTCCCCTAAAAGAGATTTAATTGCGCTTTATTTCATAAATTAAACCTTTATTTTCTCTCATTTTGTTCAATCTGCTTAAATTTCTATTTTAGAATCCTCGCATTCCCTTCTTTGCTATAAGCGTTTATTTAACTTTGCGTATAATCCATCAGAGTGGTTCTTTATGCAGTTTGCCGTTAACACTCCTTTACCCCTAGCAGAGGGACGGCAGATTTATATTGCGATAACCTCGGCTGTTAGACCAGACTTACTAGGTCAAACCATTAAAAAACGAGGAAGTCTCCTATCTAGTTTAATCCACATTCTCGCCTTAACCTGAGGCTTATCAAGAAAATTTTCACTCCTCAAAATTCTCCCATCTCTCATTACGCGCTTAACAAACACATGCTATACGCCGTTATCCCTCATTCAAAATTTTATAAATAAAGTTATTGGTATTTTTCCATAATAGAAATCTGTAAATAGACTTAATAAGCCATAAATATAATGCGGAATCATTCTAATTTTGAGGGGGATTCGAGTGAAGTGATGCGAACATGGCTAATAGATTTTCAGCGTTTATCCTCAAGATTCATGGTTACAGTCATATTACAACTTATTTCCCGAACCCCTCTAATTCAATGGCTCCAGTATACAGATATAATTCAATTAGATCTCTAAACTGAAGAATTGAATCCCCCTCTCCCTCTTTTTTATTTCAAATTTAACCGATGCATACACTCTAAATAGCAGGAAAAGTATTTGATTTCTTTCTCAATAACTTCAAGCAATTTGGTCACATAGTAGTTCAAGAGCGTCAGCAATCGTGAAGCATATATCGTCACCCTTCTTTAACAACTTTTGCGTTATTAAAGTTGATGATGCAGTTTTTCGTCACTAGTTTCTGCAAAATCACTCGGACCATTACCAAAAGCGATATAGGCACTCTTAAAAATATCACACTAAGCTCCAATTAATATAGAAGACTTGACAGCGCAAGACCTCATAAGTAGCCGAAAGAAGCATTAAAAGAGCCTAAATCATAGAAACATTAAACTAAATAGCAAAGGTAAGGCGAAATACAGAAATATTCCATCAGGCAATTCTCTAATTGTAGAAAATAAATGAAATCATAACCGCCGGGTTACCCTAGCCCGGTAGGGGGCAGGCCTGCTAAGCCTGTGGCCGGTTATCGGCCGCGCGGGTTCAAATCCCGCACCCGGCGCCAGCCAATTTTCTTTCCCCGTTTTTGAAAATCAGCTAATTTCGGACTGCTTTACTGTTATATAAATTAAGTTTCTCGTCCTATAAAAAGACTGCACCTGAATAATTCAGCCCATTCTGAATTTTATGCTGGTTGTGGCGATTTTTGGAGGAGGGAAGGCACATATAAGCGTAAAAGAAGTCTAATTTGTTTTGGTTGAAAAAGCTTATCTTTCTGGATCAGGCCTTTTGACCCATGCCCTCATAATATCCCAGCGCAGCTAGCCTAGCTGAGTCCAGAACACGACCACATTCAATGGGATATTTTTCAGCCAATATCATTCCTAAAAGAAAAACTTATATTTTGGTAATAGGTAACCATATGCCGATTGAGGTGATGGTGCATGCCGAACCCTGTGCAGAAGAATTCTTCATACCTAAATTCCATGTCGACTACTAATACCAGAACAAGGGTTGAGGATACCTGCCCATCCAGCGGCCTATGTCCTCTATGCATTAGAGAGTGTCCCTTCATCTGCGAGGTTTCATTGTCAGCTTTTAGGGGGCGTGAAGCACTTTATCCAGATCCGAATATTTTTGGGAAGAGTACGGCCGGCTCCTTAAAGGACTATGGATTAGACTGGTCGCATTTTAACATTAAGGCGAGACTTTTAGGAGCTGAAGGTATAGAGCCAGATCCAGACATAGCGTTATTCCCAAATGTTAATGTTGAAACAAGTGTTGCTGGCATACCGCTCAAGATACCTGTTATAATAGGAGCATACGGCTCAACAGAGGTTGCTAAAGCTAATTGGGATAGCCTTGCAATAGGCGGCGCTACCTCCGGAATAATTGTCACTATAGGCGAGAATATTTGCGGTATGGATCCGGAAGCGGTGATCACTAATGGAAAAGTTACTCATTCGGCGGAGCTCAAGAGGAGGGTTGAGGCATTTAAGAAGTTCTGGGATGGAAAGTATGGGGGCATAGCCGTTCAAACTAATGTTGAAGATCAACGTTTAGGAGTTGACGTCTACGCTATATCTAAGCTGGAAGTCGACATCATTGAAAGGAAATGGGGTCAGGGAGCAAAAGCAATAGGTGGGGAGGTTAGGATAGGCAGTCTAGAAAGGGCTCTCATGTTGAAGAAGAGAGGCTATATCGTTATACCGGATCCTGAGGATAAGAACGTCCAGGAAGCATTTAAGCAAGGTGTCTTCAGAACATTTGAGAGACATAGTAGGGTTGGTATGCCAAAGGAGAAAGATTTTATTGAGGATGTTGAGTGGCTTAGGGAGCAGGGGGCTAAGAAGGTGAGTCTAAAGACTGGCAATTATGAGCCGGCAGTGGTCGCGTTTACGATGAAGGTTGCGTCTGAGGCGAAAGTAGACTACGTTGTCTTTGATGGAGCTGGCGGCGGAACCGGAATGAGCCCAGTTCCGATGATGAATGAGCAGGGGACGCCAACCGTTTATCTTGAGACCCAGGTCTTAAGGTGCGCGGAAATTCTCAGAAAGAAGGGTATGTATGTGCCGGACATAGTTATAGCTGGAGGGTTTATGGATGAGACCCAAATATTTAAGGCGATCGCGATAAGCAACTTTGGTAGTGGACCACACGTTAAGGCAGTTTTAATGGGTAGGGCGCCGATAACGGCGGTTATGAAAGCATCATACTTTGCAGAGCTAGCCGAGAAGGGGCAGCTACCAAAGGATTTTGAGGAAACCTTTGGAAAAACGCCTGAAAAATTCTTTATTGCGGCACCTGACCTGAAAGCTATATTTGGCGATAGGTTTAAGGAGGTTCCTTGGGGTGCAGTCGGCCTATACACTTACATGGATAGAGTTAAGGTTGGCTTACAGCAGCTAATGGCTGGAGCGAGAAAGTGGAAGATCAGTTTACTTGACAGGAGCGATTTAATAGCGCTAACCGAGAGGGCGGCGAAGGTGACCGGCATACCATTACCAGAAGAGGAAGCCGATCAAGTACTGGAAGCTTTTCTCTCCTAAGGGGTGGAAAACAATATTGCCTGTGAGATTCTGCCTTGAATGTAAGAACTTCGAAGATAGGATGGAGATAGATGGCAATGTGGTTTGCGCAAAGAACCATAGGCCAGGCATAAGCTGCCCAGACTTCCAAGATAAATTTGAGGGCTTGAAGAACACCGCCTCAAAGACAAGATTCTGTTTTGAATGTAAGAACTTCGAAGATAGGATGGAGATAGATGGCAATGTGGTTTGCGCAAAGAACCATAGGCCAGGCATAAGCTGCCCAGACTTCCAAGATAGAGTAATTGACATCTTCCACAAT
>JAWCEH010000010.1:0-52020 GCA_038859955.1 Bathyarchaeia archaeon
GGAGCTAAAGCGCAAGTTTAAGGATGCCTTAGAGGGGATTTCGCCATTCGAGATACCTTTGGTTGAGCAGGAGCTTGCCAGGGAGGGTGTACCAATTTCGGAGATTCTTAAGCTCTGTGATTTACATGTTGAGCTCTTGAGAGATTCGCTGCGCTCCGGCGAGCTTAGGGACGTGCCTAGAGGTCATCCTCTAGACCTTCTCTCAAGGGAAAATGAGCGCATATCTAGGCTTGCTGAAGCCTTAAACGTTTATGCTGGAATCTTAAATGGGGCTAGCGCAGAGGAAGTAGTAAGCCACCTGAAGGCTATCGGCAATATTATAGCTGAGCTGAGAAGGTTTAGGGCGCATTATAGGAAACTTCAGATGCTCATATTCCCATATCTTGAGAGGAGAGGCATAACAGCTGTTCCAAGGGTCCTATGGGGTAGGGAGGATCAGGCGATGGTTAAGCTTAGGGAGCTATCAGCGCTCATTGAAAGGGGATTATCTAACCCAAGCGAGTATGCCAAGAGCGTCGCAGAGAAGGCTGCAGAAGTTTCAAGAGAGATACCCGGCTTAGTTTATAGGGAGGAGAGAATACTTTTTCCATCGGTGTGGGCGCTTCTCTCTGAGGGTGAATGGGCGGCTATACATAAAGCCGCCAAAGACATAGGCTATCTGGTTCCTGCCGATGTTGAATGGGTGTCTAAGGCTAAGCCCCTACTGCCCTATGAAATTAGCGGGGCTGTCACACCTGAGCAGATTGAGAGGCTTCCACAAGAGTTTAAGTTTACCGCGCTGGCAACTCTAGCGCCAGACGCATATGAGGTTAAGTCTGAGGGCGACCTCGAGTTTGAAACTGGCTTTCTAAGCAAGAGTGAGGTGGAAGCCATATTCAAGCATCTGCCAATTGAGATGACCTACGCGGACGCTAACGACAGAGTTACTTTCTTCTCCGAGAGCGTGTCTAGGAGGGGGTTCGCTAGAACAAAGACCATTATTGGTAGGAGACTTGAATACTGCCATCCGCCTAGACTAGAGAATTTCGTTAAGAACGTCGTTAATGAACTGAAGTCTGGTAAGGCAGATTTCAGGGAGTATTGGACTAGGCTCGGAGATAGGATAATAAGGGTTATTGTGGCCGCGGTTAAAGATAAGGATGGAAATTATCTTGGGACTCTAGAGATGGTTGAGGACTTAACTGAGATCGTGAATAATCCTGAGGAAGTTAAGAGGAGGATAGTCATTTTATAACTATGAGCATGCTATCTGTCTTCGAGTTCGGCTACAGGTACGTAATCCCATCAATCAAGAGGAGACTGATTGAAAAGCTTGTAGAGATGGGGTTAAAGCGTAGAGAAGCCGCTAGGAGGACTGGGCTATCGCCATCAGCTGCCTCAAGATATCTTTTGGGGGAGAGGGGAGCATTCATAAACGTAGCGGCACACAATGATGTGGATAGGGCTATAAGCGAATTAGCCGCATCTATAAGGGATAACCGTATAGATTTTAGTGATATGCAGATTCAAATACATAAAATAGCCATTTATATGTTAAGTAGAAAGTATGCGTGCTCAGATCATGCTAGAATAGACCCTAAAATAGACCCTAAAGTATGCTCAATATGCCCATCGCTCTTTAGCAGTCCAGCAAAGCAATGAATTTATGTTTGGATAGAGTGCTTGGTTATTTCTAGCGAGCATGAATGACGTTTAGAGCAGTATTCCTCGCACCTCTCAGCCCAATATCTCTCCCTATAGGCTAATCCACACTCCTCACAAACATAGAGAATTTCGCCTCCCCCCTTTATCTCCCCTCACCATTACCACCAACTCTTTTTCAATTAACTCGTTAAACCATTAATATTAAACAGCCACAATTTATCTAATTAAGGCGATGGCATATGGTTGTGGTGGAGTTAAACTGGGAGAATTGGAATGATGAAGTTCTCCGCTCACCGATCTTAACATTGGTTTATTTTTGGCACGAGCGATGCCCATGGTGTCGAAGGTTTACGCCGATATTTGAGAGGTTAGCGGCCGAGTATAATGGGAAAGTTAAGTTTGCCAAAATAAATGTTTTAGAGTCTGAGGGCAATAGGGAGCTGGCGGAAGATTTAGGCGTCATGGGAACGCCCACGCTGATCTTCTTCTGCGAGGGGAGACCCCTCATGCATTTAGTCGGCTTCATGCCTGAAGAAGAGCTGAGAAGAGCTATTAACGATATGCTGAGCAAATATCGGTCATGCTTAACACAAAGCACAACACTAAAAAGCTATATTGTCTAACAGCCTCTATTTATTTCCATTTTTGAGTTTATAAGCGATTTCTCGATAATGTTTTTGATAGTTCATTTGGAAAAATAGATAGCCCAGAAGTTGCTCTAATACTGTTGATGGTGACTTTTATGTTTTTAACAATTAATGCCCCCGCATGAAGTATTTATTATCTTTCGGGAAAATTAGAGGGTAAAATATTGATGTACAGCTTTAACTATGCAAAATCTTAGGTTAAAAGGCCGGCTCCTCTCTCATGATTTATCTTTCCATACAAGTCCATAACGTCAAATTTTACAAAACTAGTGCGGTTTCAGCTCAACCAACAGTTAATTGAAGAACTGTCTCGGAATGCTCCTATAGGTTTAAGAGAAAAAGCCAGATGTTCAAATAAATACCCGCTCCAAGCGACTCTATAAGGATCAGCGAGGAGATTACGTCCTCGTGGAATCCATATCGTTCACTAAGCACGATCATGGATACTGCTAGCGGGACTCCGTGCATGATTACCAGGATGGCTGTTTGAATTTTAGGTAGATTGAGGACTAAGGACGTTAACACGGCTAGAAGTGGAAGTACAATTATTCTTGTTAGGCTGAGCTTTAAGGCTTTTGAGAGGTTAGTGTATTTTCTGCCGTATAGGAAGACGCCTAACATGAAGAGGGATACTGTTATAGTTGTGCTCCCAAGCATGTGAAGCGGAATCGCTATGAGCTCCGTCATACTTAAGTTTGCTATCGACAGGATTAAGCCCGTTAATATTGAGAGGATTAAGGGGTTCCTAGAGAGTCTGGCTAGGGTTGCTTTAAGTCCTTTTACGATTGGGGTTCCGCCCATCTTATAGAGCTCGAGCGTTGTAATCGAAGTTGTCACACCAACCATCGATATTGTTGAAGAGGATAGCGCTGCGAGCACCTCGCCCTCAATCGGAAAAGCGAGAGTGGCGAAAGGTATCCCGAAGAAGACGAAGCTTCCGAAGACCGTGCTCAATATTAGCAGATAAAGCGTGTCTCTAGAGAAGCGGACTATAAAGTAGAGCAGGATGAATAACGCGAGAATTATAATTATTGGCAGGACCCCCGCAACAACGAACCTTATGTTCTCCTCAGTGAACCTTATTCCCGAAAGGTCTACAATAAATAGCGCGGGTAATGCGAAGTAGTATATATAGGCGCTTAATACCCTCTCATCTCCGGGCTTTAAGAAACCGACTTTCTTAGATAGGAAGCCAAGTCCTATTAGGAGGGTGAGCGGTATAGTTGTGCGGAGAACTACGCTGAGCTCCATATCTCTATAGATCTTGCTAAAGCATTTTAAGATTTAACGTTAGCCTTCAGCATCTTGGCTAGCTTCGCTAGGTTCTCCAGCAGCTGCCTAATGTATGTTTTCGCCCTCTCATCCATAAGATTTCCATCGGCATCAAACTTTTCATTAGCGAAGCTTACTATAACCTCTGGCCTGTTCACCACGTATGCGTTAAGAGAAGCAAGGATCTGGCGTAGATGAGTTTGAGCCCTTGCTCCGCCCAGCATACCTATTGAGGCACTCATTATTGCAACTGGCTTGCCATCAAGGGAATTATCACCTAAAGGCCTAGAAGCCCAATCAAGGGCGTTTTTAAGCACGCCAGGTATAGAAGAATTATATTCCGGTGTTGCAATGAGCAAAGCGTCAGCCTTTCTAATCTTATTTTTAAACTGTTTTACTGCTTCAGGCATATCATATTCTAGGTCTTGATTGAAGAGTGGAAGCCCATGTAAGTCTAAAATCTCGATTTTAGTGTTTTTAGGCAGCAGTTCTAATGCTGCACGTAGAAGCATTTTATTATAGGATGATTTTCTTACGCTCCCTGCAAAGCCTACTATGAGTAGACTATTATCCAAGTTCATAAGAAATAATTTTCAGGGCATTATATAAGTTTGCTTTCAGCTTACTTGAATATGGAGTCTAAGAGCATCATTATTATGAAGCCGGCCACTAGCCCGAATGTTGCTTCTCTGCCAAAACCCTTCTTGTGGCTTTCTGGCACCATCTCATCAGCGACGACAAAGAGCATTGCTCCAGCTGCAAACGCTAAACCCCATGGAAGAAAAGAGTGCGAGATTGAAACCAACGTTAATCCTAGCAATCCTCCCAGCGGCTCAATAAGTCCAGTTAAAGTCGCATAGCCTACGGCTTTAGAAGCGCTATACTTCTCTCTTAGGAGAGGTAATGCGACAGCTAAGCCTTCAGGCATGTTCTGCAAACCTATGGCTGTAGCGATGATTAATCCAGACGTTATGTTGCCAAAGCCAAAGCTCACCCCGACAGCCAGACCCTCAGGGAAATTGTGGATTGTTATGGCGATTATCATCAGCCAAACACGCGATAGCCTTGATGGTGGGCCCTCAGCCCCCGCAACCGGATGGAAATGTGGGGTAAACTGATCTATTAAATGGATTATAAGCGCTCCGGCCCCAAGGCTTATAGCGGATATTATTGGGCCGCCCAATTGGATCGCTGGTACTAGGAGGCTGAAGGCTGTTGCAGCCAGCATGACGCCAGCGGCAAACCCTAACAGTATATCAAGAATGTTATCTGAAACCTTCTTCACAAACGCTACTGGTAGAGCCCCAGCGCCAGTGGCTAAGCCAGCTATAAGGCTTGCCGCAAACCCAATAGAGAATAATTCCATTAGTGCACGCTTCTCCAAACTGCTGAGCAATCTTAAAGCTAAGTAGTGAAGAAGACGATAAATTTTCTTTTACGCCGCAATTATTTAACTTACATCAATATTGTTGTACTAAGTGGTATTGCTAATCGATTTTAAATTTATCAAGGGCCTATTTTGGAATCGCATAAATTTTTAATGTGAGGAGCTAAAGTAATTAAACCATAGTTATTTCGAAAAATTTAACTTCCCAAGTTTTACTTTTCATTATGAGGAAGTTATCTTGTCAGTTCCTGACAAAATTTATGATTTAATTATTATTGGTGCGGGTCCGGCTGGGATAACTGCGGCCATATACGCTGCTAGAAAGAAGATGAACTTTCTTGTAGTGACAAAGGATATTGGTGGCCAGGTGACTTATTCTTCTCAAGTTGAAAATTATACTGGTTTCCAATATATTACTGGCGAGGATCTCGCCCAAAAATTCTATGACCACCTTAAAACATTTAATTTTGACCTCAAGATGGAGGGGGTTAAAAGCATAAAGCCCAGTAATGATTTGTTCATCGTCAAGACTGATTACGCAGAGTACATTGGTAAGACAGTTGTAGTTGCAAGTGGCAGAAGGCCTAGGGAGTTGAATGTTCCAGGTGAGAGGGAATTTAAGAATAGAGGTGTGACATATTGCGCGACATGTGATGCGCCGTTGTTTGAGGGCATGAATGTGGCGGTTGTTGGTGGCGGGAACTCCGGCTTAGAAGCCGTCTTACAGCTCATGAAGATTGCAAGCAAAATATACTTAGTAGAGGTTACAGGTAGGCTTAAAGCAGATCCAATACTCGTCGAGAAGGCTTTAGCATCGGATAGGGTTGAGGTTTGGACAAGTACAAGGGTACTTGAAATAACTGGTGAAAAGACCGTTAATGGCGTAAAGGTTCGAAAAGATGGCGAGATAATGCTATTGCCGGTTCGAGGGGTCTTCATTGAAATAGGCTCTGTGCCTAACTCTGAAATAGTTGATTTTGTCGAAAAGAATAAATGGGGAGAAATAGTTGTGAACTGCGCGTGCGAAACAAGCTTTCCAGGATTATTTGCAGCAGGAGACGTAACAAATGTCCCAGAGAAGCAAATAATAATAGCAGCTGGCGAAGGCTGCAAAGCAGCACTATCAGCCTTCCGATATCTCTTGAGAAAGAGAATTTAATGTTTAATGCTTTAACCCTTTGGAGAGATTTTTAACTCAAATTACTCTAACTTTGTACTCTGCTTAACGCATTCTTTATAGCGTTCCATAATATCTTCAATGGCATGTTTTAGGTGATCCTTCGGAATGAAACCGACTATTGAACCCAGGTATCTTCCGCTGCAGTAAAATGCGACCGTGGGTGTACCCATAACACCGTTCCTAATGGCTATCTCCCTATTTCTAGGATTCTTTAGAACATTAAACCTCACAAACCTTACTTTATCCTTAAATTCCTCGGCAACCTCCTCAAATACCGGGTTAAGCCTAATACACCACGGACATCGCTCGTGCCAGAAATCCACAACAGTCAGCACATCAGACTGCAAAACCTCTTTCTCCCAATCTTCGGCATTAACCTCTAAAACGCTTAACATAAAATTATACCACCATTAATAATAAGAAAACATAGAAATTTAAATTTTTAGACTCAAGACTTTATTAAAAAGAAAAAAAGATATTGATTAATAGATGTCAGATTTCCTCCAAGAGCGTCGTGAAGAAATCATGATGTTCCTCTTCATCTTTTAATATTCCTTGAAATAGGAAGGCAGTTGTCTGATCCTTCTCTTTAAGAGCTTGCTCTATTATTTCTTTATATAATTTTATTGCATTTTCCTCGTCTTTTACGTCCTGCTCTATCATTTCTTTTAGCGTTTTTCCCACAACTATTTCCGTGGGCTTTGTCGTTGGAGTGCCACCTAAATAGAAAAGTCTTTCGGCAATAGATTCCGCATGCTTCATTTCGGTTATAGCTATTTTCTCTAATTCTCCCTGGATTGTAAATCCTTTAACTCCACTCCATTGAACATGTTGCCACATGTACTGAATAGATACTTGCAGCTCTCTTGCTATAGCTGCATTCAACTTTTCCAGTAGTTCCTTAGAGACCAAAATTTCACTCTCCGATAATATTATTTACACCCAAGATATTTATTCGTTTCTTATCTTATTTTAGTGTACTTTCTCTATCCTCCTGGAGTTCCATGGAATGGTGTACTTTTCCAGAGAATATTCCACCAATCATCCTCACTTATGGTTTCTCCACGAATAATAATTTCTAAAACCTGCTTTAATAGTTCATGATGCCTCCGCTCATCGGCTAAGATAGCTGTTAAGAGAAGCTTCACTTTCTCATCATTAATTATAGGAAGCATATCGCTAATCTTCTTTATTAACTCGGCTTCTATGCGTATATGCTTCTCTATAAGACCCCTGTGCTTTTCAAGTTGCTCCTGTGAGATAGCTTGTGGAACACTCGTTAAAAGCATTAACGCCGAAGCATACATATCTGCATGCTTAACTGAGTCTAGCGATATCCCCCTCAAAACTCCCTTAACGGAGAGATTTCGCATATCCTCTAAAGCTTCGTTAAGAGATTTCACGATCTCATTTTCAACTTCAATTTGTTTCTTAATGAACTCTAATATAGCATTTTTTGTCGCCATTTAGTCACCAAACTTTAATTTTGTAATTATACAAATTTAAAGTTTAATTTAAAACTTAAACCAAGCCCCTAGTTTGAATCTATAAGCTTAATCGTCATGATGGTTTCTACATGCTATTGATACTCATATATTACTCTTTTAGCTTTTCTAAGATTATTGATGGGCAAATCCTCTTAACTCCATCTATTACACCTATTTTCTCAGAAATTATTCTTGCCAATTCTTTTACATCTTTCGCCCATATTTCAACCATTATCATATGGTCTCCTGTTGAAGTAGCTACATATTTTGTCTCAGAAATCTCACACATCTTTTGGGAGATTTCTAAAAGTTTTGATGGATCTACATCTATGCCCACAATTGCAATAATGTTTAAGCCTATTTTAGACGGTTCAATAACAACCGTGAATTTCTTTATAACACCGTCTCGTCTCATTTTCTCCACCCTTTTCCGAACGGTAGATTCGCTTAATTTAAGTCGGCGAGCGACCTCGGTGAAGGGCATACTGGCATCATCTTGCAAAAACTTTAAAATGGCTAGATCAGTTTCGTCCATAACATTTTCCTCCGAAACTCATTTTTCTTAGTTATTTCTTATCCGAAAATCGCACATAAAACTTTTAAATTTATACGTAATAATAAATTTATCGTTGAATTATGGAGGAATTAAGTCATGAGGAAGATGACGGAGGAAAATTTGAAATCTGCTTTTGCCGGAGAGAGCCAGGCATATATGCGATATTTAATTTTCTCAGAGAAAGCTGAGGAGGAAGGATTCAAAAATGTCGGTAAAATTTTCAGGGCAATAGCCTACGCCGAGCAAGTTCACGCCACCAACCATTATAATGTTTTGGGAATGATACGTAATACAGCGGAAAATCTCCAAGAGGCCATAAATGGAGAGACATTTGAAGTGAATGAAATGTATCCAGCGTATAATGTTATAGCGAAGCTTCAGGATGAAAGAGGCGCTCAAAGGACGACTGAATGGGCTCTCCAAGCAGAGAAGATCCATGCGGCAATATACCAGAAGGCTAGACAGGCGGTTGAAAGCGGTAGAGACGTCCAAATAGATTCGATATACGTATGTAGCATATGTGGCTATACTTCAGAGGAAGAAATTGAAAGATGCCCAATATGTGGAGCTCCTAAGGAGAAAATAAAGAAATTCTAGGCATCATAGCCTAACTTTGGAGGGTAAATTATTGGATAAATGGGAATGCCGAGTCTGCGGCTATATTTATGATCCCGAAATAGGAGATCCCACTCAAAATATTGAGCCTGGAACGCTTTTCGAGGAACTTCCAGATGATTGGGTTTGTCCGGTATGCGGAGCTTCAAAAATCATGTTTAAGAAAATATAATAAATTAGAAAAATGAAATAAAAATAGTAATTGGAGGTGATTTTATGGAGCCCGCTAAATTGTATGTTCTGCCACAGATACCTTACGGTTATGGTGACCTAGCACCATATATGTCGGAGGAGCAGCTGCGAATACACCACACCATACACCATCAAGCCTATGTTAATGGAGCGAACGCGATACTGAAAAGGCTAGATAACGCTCGTAAAGAGAACG
This sequence comes from Bathyarchaeia archaeon, assembly GCA_038859955.1. Lineage (GTDB taxonomy): Archaea > Thermoproteota > Bathyarchaeia > Bathyarchaeales > DTEX01 > DTEX01. The sequence continues at coordinate 9,177 of JAWCEH010000010.1, forward strand.
CTGAGATAGATGTAAAAGCTGCATTAAAGGAACTTTCGTGGAATGTTGGAGGACACCTGCTGCACTCCTTGTTCTGGAGGAATCTTGCTCCTCCAGGTAAGGGCGGCGGCAAACCCGGTGGAAAATTAGCCAACCTTATAGAAGGCGAATTCGGGAGCTTTGAGAGGTTTAGGAAGGAGTTCACTCAGGCTGCTGTCAGCGTTGAAGGCTCAGGATGGGCTGCGCTGACAATATGCGGGCAAACCAGCCGCCTAATGATTATGCAGATAGAAAAGCATAACACTAATGTATATCCGTCTTTCCCAATCCTAATGGTCCTAGACGTCTTCGAACACGCCTATTATATAGACTATAAAAACAAAAGAGCTGACTTTGTAGAAGCTTTCTGGAATATTGTTAACTGGGACGAAGTAAACAAGAGACTTGAAGAAGCCCTGAAATAAATGTGGAGTAAAATCTAGGGTGACTTAAAATTGGAAAGTAATAGGTAGGAAAGGCCATTTTAGATCTTAATATAGTGGAGAATTTGTCTCATTGGGGCTAATTTTCTAGCGAGCGCTTAATCTTTTTAGCTGATAAATAAAGAAGGAAGATGATGATGTTATGCTGGCTTTTTCTATCTACTTAAAACCTTCTTTGCGGCTATTTCTATATCTTCGGCTTTTACAGTTTTTCTGCCAGCATGCATAGCGAAGTCTACCGCTTCCCTACCGATTTTAACGCCTATTTCCTCGAGAACTTTAGCCAGCTGTATAGCTGCTGACTCACTAACTCTCTCAGCGCCAGCCTTCTTGCAAATTCTATGCATGGCTGCAATTGCTAATTCGCCCATAATCTTTCCCTCTTTCAAACTTTTGTTTCCAAATACATCTATTTATTTTATTCTATCAATTAAAAAAGCCTTTCTATGACCTTAGACTTTTCACGCATTAATCCTTATATATTACTTCCACGGAACATACCAAAAATCAATAACATTCATATATAAGCGCGTATTGTAGTTGAACGAGCATGAGAAAGGCTGATGTGCTTGGGGAATGTGCGCCCAGAAAAAGTGAAAAGAATAGCACGTGAATTAATTAGAAGATACCCAGATAAATTTACGGCAAATTTCGAAGAGAACAAAAAGATATTGTCAAGTATAGCGTATATTCCGTCCATTAGACTTAGAAATAGTATTGCAGGCTATATAACGCGTTTAGTTTCACTATCTCAACCACACTCCGGAGAAAATTCTATTCCTCAAGATAAAAAATAAAAGTTATGGCATCTCGTTTCATTCATCCGGTGATAAAAATGTTGATAGATGAATATAGAAGGGGATGGGCTTTGCGATACCTTAGGGAGGCAGAAGACGAGATCAAAATGGCGAAGAAAGATAGCAGGGCACTTGATCTAGTGCTCGATGCACTAAGAAAAGCGCAGACAGCGATATATTATAGTTTGGGTGAACCGTATTTTATTGAGCATATAGTTGAAGAAACTCTTGAAAGGAATCTTCCAATAGAAAGCCCGGTACTTAAATGCTTAGTAGAAATCGAGAAGACGATAAATCATTTAGAGACTTTACAACAAATTTACGGTGACGAAACGATAATAGGTGAAACTGATAGAATAATATCTGTAGCATCAAAGATAGTTAGTTTACTAACTTCTATTAAAGATTAGATTGTTAAATTGCTAGTTCGCATTGTTATTTAGATAGGAAGTCTATAATCTTCTTGTTTTCCGCTCTTCGAAGTATTTCAGAACACTTTTTTGGATCGATTCTTTTAAAGTCTAATCCAAGAGATAAGAGGAGATGTTTTGCTTCTTTTGATATTTGCGGAGCGGCCAATATGCCTCTCATCTCCCGATCCATAGAGGGTTTCAGAGCCTCAATATACTTAACTAGTTGAAGAACATCTTCTCTTCCGGCGGTCCGCCGCTTTATTTCTATCACAACTATGCGGCCATTTTTATCAACACCATAAACATCTATAAAACCCGGTTCAATCTTCTTCTCGTAGCTAATTGGTTTGAAACCGTCTTCAATAAGTGACGGCTTTATTAATATGGCCCTTTGCATATCTTCTTCACTCGCATAAAGGGAAAAACCACCTTCATCAATTAATCTTAGGATCGAAAGAAGATAAATATGATTAAAAAATATTGAAACTGTTTCACGTGGACTCCTTTTAATGGCTTTAATAACGAGGAAGACTCCATCTCTATATGCTTGAAGAATGCAGCCCGGCGGCTGCCAGTTAACAGGTTCATATCCCCTGGATCTATGAACCAGAACAGAACCATCCCCTTTAATTATTACGATTCTTTCGCCGGGTTCAAGCTTTGAGCTAGCTCTACCTTGATAATCAACCCAGCAGTTTCCGACTAGCAGCACTGTTCTTCGCTCATTAAAAGCCTCATTAAGCCTACTTATAGCCTCATCAATGCTTGGGTTTTCGTTTATAGTTACTGACACTTTATCTCTCATAACTTCGCCAACAAATTTTTAAGATGCTGGAACATAAATATTTATTTCTTAGATATGAGAGATGGTAAGTGCTGGAGGATAAAACGCAAGGTAATCCGGCATTACGATAGGCTTGCGAAGATTTATAATGCTTTATACGGTTACGAGCAAAATTTAAAGATTAAGGAAGCACTAAAAGTTCTTGATGTAAAAGCGTTAGATTTAGTCTTAGACGTAGGCTGTGGTACAGGGCTTCTTTTTAAGCACATATTCAGCTCGTCCAGTTTGATAGTGGGCATAGATATCTCCTCAAGAACTCTCAGGGTCGCTAAAAATCTCGTAAAAAATCTTGATTCAAACCAAATTGCTTTAGTTAGAGCCGATGCCGATTTTCTCCCCTTTAGAAACAACATCTTTGACAAAATATTTGCCATAACTCTACTTCAAAATATGCCCAACCCAATTTCTACTCTCAGCGAGATTGCCAGAGTAGCAAAGGATAGCTCAGAGATAGTTATAACTGGACTTAAAAAGTTCTTTTCAAGAAGAGAAGATTTCTTAAGAATTTTAAGAGAAAGTGGCATGTGCTTCTTTTTAATGAATAGTGAAGAAGATGTTAAGTGCCATATTGCTATTTGCAGTAAGAATAGAGAAAACTTGGGTAAAAGCATAAATAATGGTAAGAGAATAAAAATGGTAACTTAATGGTGGTTGAGAGAAAATGCCAACCCACGGTAGCCTTTCAAAAGCTGGGAAGGTTCGTTCACAAACCCCTAAAATTGAGCCCTTACCTAAGGCTAGCAAACCCCCAAAAATAAGGGTTAGAAGAAACTATGAAAAAAGAGTGGTAATGCAAAGGAAACCTGGTCAAAACTGGATACTCTAATCAAATTTATCTTTTAAACAGATAAACATTATGGGGAATTTTGCTATCATTGACTTATTTAAAAAATTGTATCGCTCGAAAGAACAGCTAAGAATATATAAGAAATCCATTGTTAAAAAGAATCGATGCATATACTTTTTGATACGCGAGGGAATCGATATGAAACTTGTTGTTATATATCCTCTAGATAAACAGGATTCCTTAAGAGAATTCATTTTTGAGAAGCAAGACTTTTTTACAATAAAAAACAAAAAATTTGGATATATTGTTTGCAAATGTAACAGTGAAAATGCATCAACATTAAGGAGGATTTTCCCCTTTACACGCCCACGGACTATCGGTTTAACGCCGGCAATAGGTCTGGGTGACAGGCTGGGGTTGGCCACACCTGGGCATATAAGGGCTATTCGAGGACTCAAAATTTTACCAGTTTTAGCACAGCAATCAATTAGGGAGATTGAGCGCACAAAAAGAATGCCGCAAGAAGTTTTGGACGATGTTTCATGGGCAGTCTTTCAAGAGGGATATCGCAGAGACTTTGCTGCTGACGCTGACCACCTTAAAAGTGAAGAGGACATTAATAGAACTTTTCAAGCTGGTTTTACAATGTACACCATTGACCCCTCAGATTATATTGATGCAGAAGCTGATAATTATGCCCCAAACGTTCTCATAGAGAAATTTGACAGTTTGCCTTGGGATGAATTGAAAATTCGAAAGAAGCGATTTTTGCAAAGATACTTAAATAAGGAATTAATCCTTCGCTTGCCAAACGGTGAAATTATCGAACTTAGATTTTCTGAAGAAAGCTTGATGAGAAACACTGTTAAATTTTCATCCGCAATACTTTTTGTTTATAGGGCATATAGGCAGCTCAGAGAGCTTTTTGGGCGCAAACGATTTGACTTTGAAGTATCGATTGATGAAACTGAGAAGCACACAACAGCCCTAGAACACTTCTTCATAGTTTTGGAGTTAAAGAGACTTGGTGTGCGTTTTAACAGTTTAGCCCTTAAATTCGTCGGTAGATTCGAAAAAGGAAGAGATTACATTGGCAATCTGAAGGAGTTTGAAGAGGATTTCATAAAACATGTTTTAATATCTAAATCTCTTGGACCATATAAACTAAGCATTCATTCGGGGAGCGACAAATTCTCCATCTATCCGATAATAGGCAGGATAGCGCCGAATATTATTCACTTAAAGACCTCCGGAACGAGTTACCTCGAGTCCTTAAGAGTTATTGCTAGACGTGATCCAAATCTTTTTAAGGAGATTGTGAAATACAGCCTAGACTCCTTTGAGGTTGATAGAAAAAGCTACAATGTAAGTGCTGATTTGAGGCTTGCGCCTATTCCCGAATTGGTTCCAAACGAGGAAATGGAAAAAATATTTCTAGACGAAAATATTGGAAGGCAAATCTTACATGTCACTTTCGGTTCAGTTCTAACGGCTAAAGACGAAAATGGCAATTGGCTCTTCCGTGAGCGCATAAAAAGGGTTCTACTTGAAAATGAGGAAGAATTCTATGAAATAATTGCAGCGCACATTAAGAAGCATGTGGAAATGTGTTTTCCCACATAATAGAATGCTAGATTTCTGTTTTACTTACTCATTAAATTTGCACAGTATTAAGAACAGTGTTATAAAAAATATTCCTCATTTCTCGTCTTATAGAAAACGTAATAGAGTTAAAAAAGAATAAATATGTATGAGTAAAAATACCAATTAATCGGGAATGGGATATGGGTGCATTAACACAACAAGAAGAGATAAGCAAGTCTGAGATCGCGAAAAACGCGACAACATCTATGGCGAAAGTAGTTCTTTATATAGTGCTTTACGTTATTGTTGCGGCGATTATTCAATGGCTTTTTACCAGTTTTCTTTTACAATTTGGTATAAATATCGTAGATTACATGGCATATGTACAGATACTTCTTGCCGTAGCATTCGGGTATCTTATTGTGAGCGGTATAGCAACATTCTTCTATTGGTCCATGCGAGCAAAATACGATCACGCTACGGCTGCAGCTGTCAGGAATGTTGTAAAAATTATAGGTATTGGAGCCCTAGTTGCAGCTATAGCTGGTGGTGTGGCTGGGGGCGCTGCAGGGGTCGCCTTAGGGGGCTTTATGGGCATGGTAATTGGCTTTGCTTCTCAACAGGTGTTGGGACAGGCAATCGCAGGATTATTCGTATTGATTTCAAGACCATTTAAAATTGGTGATGCAGCTATCTTAGCTGGTGAAGATGGCATTGTGGATGATGTTGCAACATTATTTACAGTTGTTGTGAAAAGTGATGGCACGAGAGTATTGATACCAAACAATTCTATTGTGGGAAGCAAAATCTACCTAAAGCCAAAAAGTAAAGTAAATTAGGTTTTATTTCATCAACATTTTTTCTTTTTTATTTACCATATAAAAACCAGTTTAGATTTAATATCACGGATAGTTGGGCGGATATCGTTTCTTAAAAAACCTTTACTCATGAGAATCGAATCTCTAACCTTTCTTTTAGATTGTATAAGCGCTCTCTTCCTCCATATTTTCTTTGCATTAACGAGAGGATAAACTAGACTCTTAAAAACTTCTTTTGCTTCTGCAATTTTACCAGCTAATGCCAAAACTACTCCTGCTAGGAAAACGGATACCGCGTATACTGAGAGGCGCCACCAGAGATTTTTCATCTCGTAATTTTTAAGCATGGTGCACATCCTATTTTTAACTGAGTGATAAAGTTTTTTGGGGCTTAAAAATCGCGTTGGCTCACCATCATGAAGTATTACAGCCGAGGGAACCAAAAATATATTGTATCCAAGAAGTCTAACTCTAAAAGAGAAATCGGTATCATCATCATAAATGAAATAATCTGGATCAAAGCCTCCCGCTTCCCTAAATACGCTTCTTCTAACGATACAACCAGCCGATGATACCGCAAAAACTTCCAGTATTTTTCTAAAGGAATCCGCTCTAATCCCTCGAAGGGTATGCCATGTCCCCAGGGCATCAATCGCTAGCCCAACATGGTCAAGGATTGTTGCTTCTTTGGCTAAGACTATTTTGGCTTGAGCAGCGCCTATTTTTTCATCACTCTCCATGAATTTGACGAGGCCTGTAAGCCATTCCTCCGTAACGTAAGCATCATTATCCAGAAAAACAAGATATTTGCTTTCCGGATCTAGGAAACGTTCGCTAACATTGTGAGAAGCTGAGGCGCCTATATCATATTCATAATGTATTAAATTAACTTTTGGAAACGTTTCTTTAAGCCACGACTTTATACCATCCGTTAAGCAATCTACGACTATCACTTCATATTTAGGATATTTTGTTCGTTCTAAATATCTCAGACATTTCTCTAACTGCCGGGTTCCTTTAAAGTTGATCACTATAACCGAGACTTTTGGTAAGTCTTTTTCATTCACCTCTTTTCACCACAAAACATCTCTCTTAGTTAGGCGATTCACCCAATTCTTTTTCTTTAATGACCTCCCAATATTCTATTCACCGTGTTCTTTAAACAATTTTTGGATGAACCTCTCGAATTGCTGGCATAGGGGTTAATTTTCAGAAAATTTAATTGATAAAATATCTATAACAGCTTTAATACCTAATTACGCCTTACCATTTGAGAATGGAGAATTATTCAATGGCTGAACATAGTCATGAACCGCTGGTTTCAGTAATTATTCCCGCGCTTAACTCAGAAGCGACGATAGAGAAACTTTTGAATTCAATAATGGCGCTTGATTACAGGAAAAATCGTCTTGAAGTGATACTCGTTGATGGAGGCTCAACTGATAGAACAAAGGAAATAGCGCAAAAATATCCGATTAAAATAATCGTGGAGAAAAGAAGAGGCATAAATGTGGCAAGAAATGCGGGAGTAAGGAACAGTTGTGGCGAGATCCTAGCTTTTACAGATTCCGATTGCGTCGTCCCAAGAGATTGGATTAGAAAGATTGTAGAGAATTTTAAGGATCCTCGTGTTGGATGTCTAGGCGGCAGTGCCCTAGGATATGGGGATAGTTTCTTCTCTAGATATGCTGATGCAAGTATAGTGCCAGTTTTAAGGAGATTTGAGAGGCGTGAGATCTTAAATGGTGTGAAACTTCTGTTACGTTATCCAGCTGGATGCAACATGGCCTTTCGACGCTGCGCCTTAGAAGAAGCTGGGTTCTTCGACGAAAAGATTCATTATGGTTTTGATGAGGATGAACTTGTTGAGCGGGTTTGTAAGCGTGGATACTTGATGATACTAGATCCAAATGTAGTTGTTTTGCATAAGCATAGAGAAAAATTAAGGGATCTTCTGAAGCAATTTTTCAATTACGGTAAGGGTGGAGGTTTACTTATCAAAATGAGGATTAAAGGAAAGATTTCTAAGTGGATTCTGCTCAGCCTATCCTCCTTTCTGACATTACTCGCTACGCTTTTTTCATTAGCGATACTGAGTATTATCTATGGCGGATTTTATATTATATTGCTCCTTATTATAATGATTGTTCCGTTAACATCGTTGTCAATTTTCTATGTAATCAAAATGCGTAGGAAGGATTGGAAAAGTTTAGCTGAAGTTTTAGCATATCCATTTATAGATTTATTAAGAGTGATATCCTTTCATCTTGGCATAATTCGCGGTCTTTTAACGATGAAGACTAAAAGTACATCTTGATACTTGCAAATATCTCCTCTAATGAGTTAAAAACAAATATACGTCACTAACATATTTCAAGAAAATAAAGATAGTTAAGTCTGGAATATCGGGGACGATTGCTCATGATAACCTCTTCGAAATTTTTGAGCCTTGTTAGGCGCTCTTTAAATAGTTCTGGGCTTCATCATGCACAATGGTTTATAACGAGAAAGTGCAATTACCGTTGTAGAGGATGTAATGTCTGGTCAGATCAGGACGCGGATGAATTATCGACTGAAGAGGTGAAGCGCGGTTTAGATATTTTACGTGATCTCGGCGTCCTAGAGATAGTTTTTTCAGGTGGAAATCCTCTTCTTCGTGATGATATAGGAGAAATTCTTGATTACTCATCCAGATATTTTATAACAACAGTATATGATAACGGTAGCATCGCAGTGAATAAAGTTGATTATTTACGCAACGTTGACTTTGTAGCGATATCGCTGGATACTCTTGATGAAAAGAAGAACGATTATCTTAAGGGTATTAGCGGTGCTTGGAGAAAAGCTATGGGGGCTATTGAAACTCTGAAGAGGGAGGGAATTCATGTTGGTGTTTCGCCAACTATATCGCAGATGAACTTGTATGAGATTATTGACTTCACAAAGTACTTTATAAAGCGTGGAATACCAGTATGGTATTGTCTCTACGCATATGATTATCAACCAAGTAAAGGAGCGTTCTCGATAGGTAAAAGAAATGATGAGTATGAAATAACCGATGGAAAAACATTAGCTGAAGTTTGTGATACACTTATGGAGATGAAGAAAAAATATAGGCACATTTATATCACTGAAAGAACCCTTAAAGCCATAAAAAAATTAGCCCTAACCGGAGAAAGAACATGGAGGTGCGGCGCTCTAAAAAGCTTTTTAGTGATAGATCACATGGGTAGAGTCTCAGGTTGTCACTGCAGAGAACCAATAACTTTGATACATGATTTACCAAAAATGTGGACAAGTCCATTAATCGAGAAACTTAGAAATGAGTATATGCGGTGCACGAGTTGCATTTATTTATGCTACATATTTTACTCGGTTCACGCAGGTTTTACTGGCTTGCTAGATGTAATTTTTGATCAACGGGGAAATATCAAGTCTTACGTTAACAGATAGGAGTTATCTAAAAAGACTGAGGGATTAAGTTATTGCAAAAATATTTTTACAGCACTCCGTATGTAATATAGTCTAAGGGTGGAAGTCGTGTTAGATATTAAAATTGTGAGTATAGATATGCCGAAGGATTGTAATGTCATTCTTGGAATGGCTCATTTCATAAAGACTGTTGAAGATATCTATGAGGCCATGGTAAATTCAGTTCCAGTTATAAAGTTTGGCATAGCCTTCTGTGAGAGTAGTGGAGAATGTTTAGTTAGAGTCGAGGGCACGGATGAAGAACTTAAGAGAACCGCCGCTGAAAATATGCTTAAACTCGGTTGCGGGCACTCATTCATAATATTTATGCGAGGCGCATATCCAATAAATGTGCTTAACGCCTTAAAAAGGGTTCCAGAAGTCTGCACAATATATGCTGCAACTGCAAACCCGCTGCAGGTTATTGTCGCAGAGACCGAGCAAGGAAGGGGTATATTAGGCGTTATTGATGGATTGAAGCCTAAGGGTATAGAAGACGACAAGGGAGTCGAATGGCGCAAAAACTTGCTAAGGAAACTAGGTTACAAAAGATAGCGCTGCAAATATGGTGTATTCCATGAATATCCCGATTATCGAATTAATCGATGTTTGGAAATCTTATAATGGGACTCAAGCGCTTAGGGGTTTAAACCTGGATGTTCGAAGGGGAGAAATATTTGGGCTTATAGGTCCGAACGGCGCTGGGAAGACGACAGCACTTAAAATAATAGTTGGACTCTTAAGAATGGATAGAGGTACCGTCAGGGTTAATGGCGTAGATATAAATGAGGAGCCCTATGAATATAAAAGGATTATTGGATATGTCCCAGAATCTGTTTCTTTACCAGATTACTTGACTATCGAAGAATTTCTTATATACTCAGGAAAAGTAAGAGGTGTCTCGAATAGTCAGATTAAGGAGAGAATGAACTACTTTTTCAAACTATTTGAACTTGAGGAGAAAAGGAAGACACTAATAGTTTCGCTCTCTAGAGGAATGCGCCAAAAAGTCGCGGTAGCAGCCGCACTTATACATGACCCGGACTTATTGATTCTTGATGAGCCATTTATTGGCATTGATCCTATGGGGCAACATATTCTAAAAGAGTTATTTGGAGAAAGAATTAGTGGCGGCAAAACCATTTTTATATCTACGCATATGCTTGATACAGCAGAGAGACTTTGCAATAGAGTTGCGATAATTCATAAAGGGCAGAATGTTGCCTCTGGGGATTTAAAGAACCTTCAGCTGATATCTAAAACTGGCGAAAACGCAACTTTGGAGGAAGTTTTTCTTAAATTGATGGAGGAAGCAAAGGAGCAATTTATTGAGGAATCCTTTGAAAAGAGAAGAAAGGGTTTCTTCGGCTTTTTAAGAAGAGGAAGATCATGAGAGCAAGTATGATCTTAAACATATACAAGTTTAAGGTTAAAGCGATCCTCGGCGCCTTTAGAGCATCTAAGGCCAGTATAGCGCTACTATTAGTTTATACATTCGGTTTTCTTCCAAGCGTATTCGGTGTCTCAATAACGATAAATAACATGGTTAAGCAAGGATCTTCGAACATGGAGTTATTCGCCGAAGCCCTATCAGCGGTGTTCAGCGGATTTATCGCTTTTTCTATCCTATTGTCGTTAAAAGGTTATACGGTATTTGAATACGAACAAAGCTTCATTTTTACATCGCCCATAAAACCTAGAGAATTTCTGATCGCAAGTATACTATGCGATCTATCGTATTCGCTTTTATTTGCAAATCCAATTTTCATTCTCTATGCAATGCTCATTTTCTCGCTTAATCTTTCAGCTTATTCAGCGGCACTCATGCTTCTATCTATGCTTCTATTTGTATTCCTATTATTCTTCCTTAAAATATCACTTTCAATAGTAAAAGCTTTACACCAAAAAATATGGGTAAATATACTCATGCTCTCAACTATTGTTCTTCTAATGCTTCCATCGCTCGGGTTCTTCGTCGGTTTACCGCTAAAGTATAGTTTACTTCCCTACCCCTCTACGTTCTTGGCTGAAATTCTTGTTAGTATAATATATGGTGTTGAAGTTAATTTAATAGATATTTTAGGCCTAACTTCTTTCTTTTTACTATCAACAACATTCTTTATGTTAACTTCCAGAAAAAACTTTTTTCCAGCAGCAACATATGTTCCATTTGCTTCTCCATTTGATACATCAATGCGAGTGCAGACATTGAAAATGGAGAGGAGCATCAAAATGTTTTCAAGAACGAGCTCGATTCTCACGTTAAATCTTGAATCGAGATCTTTACTTAGCTTCTTGATGAGAAAAGAGGTTATTCGAATGATGCGAGAAGGAAGTCTATTTGCAGTTATTCTCTTATACGCAATAGTTTTGTTTGCCCTCACAGCCATCAGCACCAGTTCATCACAAAGTGTCCAGCAGCCACCTATATTCTTCTTAATTTTCTTTTTAGGCACGTATTCGCTGATTACGCCATCGATGCTTGTCAGTAATTGGAGATTCTCGGACTTAGATAGTCTTTGGGTTCCATTAACCTCTGGTATAGATATGCGCATAATAATTAAAGCCCTTTTATACGATTTTATACTGGTATCTTCAGCAATTCCATCCTTAGTAATAATAGGTTTATCTATAATCCATGGCATTAACCCAATTTTACCACTAACTCTAATAATCTCAACATCAATGATAGGATGCTCAATAAGCCTCTATATTATAGTTAAGTTTCTTGGAAAAACCCGCCGGGGAACACCATCGCCATTTGTTGGATGGACATCGATGTTAATCTCAGCACTACTCTTAACACCAATATACGTTTTAGTCACTGTAGATTCGTATTTAAAGTTAGGTGACTTTATGAATATTTTATTTTCAATCATGATTTTATTTTACTCGACTTTAATCCTGAAATATTTCTTAAACAAGACTGGAAAGAGTATAAATAATGTAGAATTATGATAATGATAAATTCAACGGTCATTACTTTATTCCATGAATATCATTTTATCTGTATCGATTTCAGGTCGATTAATTTCCTCAGGAAACAATAAATAATTTTAATAAAATAGTAAAATTGTGATGTTAAATAAAAATGTTGAAAAAACGATATTATCTGCTCAGAAAAATGAAATTACTGAGCATTTCATATACGAGAAAATATCTCGTTCAGTGAAGGACCCAAATAATAAAGACATATTAAAACGTATTTCGGAAGACGAACTCAAACATTACGAGTTCTGGAAAAATTATACTCATAAAGACATAAGTCCTGATCGGCTTATGATTTGGAAGTATTTTTTAATTTCTAAAATTTTTGGGTTAACTTTTGGAATAAAGCTTATGGAAAGAGGTGAAGAGAGTGCTCAAAACACATACAAGAAGATTTCAAAGACTTTTCCTAACGCACTTAGCATTGTTGAGGATGAGGATGCTCATGAAAAACAGCTGATGAGTTTGATTGATGAAGAAAGGCTCAAATATGTTGGTTCCATGGTTTTAGGCTTAAACGACGCGCTTGTCGAGTTCACTGGAGCGCTTGCCGGTTTTACTCTCACTCTTCAAGATACACGCATAGTTGCTATGACCGGGTTGATCACAGGGGTCGCAGCATCCCTATCAATGGCTACATCCGAGTATCTGTCAACTAAATCGGAGGAAGGTACAAAAAATCCTTTTAAGGCAGCTGCTTATACGGGTACTGCATACGTTTTTACAGTTTTATTTTTGATATTCCCATTTCTGTTTTTATCTAACGTTTATACGTGCTTAGGCTTATCGATATTTAATGCAATCATGGTCATTTTTCTGTTTACTTTCTATATTTCGGTAGCAAAAGATCTGCCGCTTAAAAAGAGATTTCTTGAGATGACAATAATAAGTCTTGGAATAGCATGTCTAACATTTGTCATAGGATCCTTAATAAAAGCAATATTAAATGTAGAGATATAAACTGTAATTTAGTGCTACTGTTTTGAGTAAGACGAATTCTGGTGGAGATTACATCAAACAATTTCACATGAGAATTTACGGGAAACTTTTCTTTTAATACTGTAATGTTCAGCATGTTTGCAATTGGACGATTAAATTCACTGAAAAATCTAAAAAATAAAAAACTCCGGATAAAACGTAAAGATAATTTTAAAGAATTTTTCGCAATAGTTATATTGGTTAGAATAAATGGTCTCAGAATTACAGTCAAAACATGAGGTTTTCCAGCAATTAATAGCAGAGGTAAGTGAGTGTAAAAGATGCGAGCTTTGGAGGGTTCGCAGAAAACCCGTTCTGGGCGATGGAAATGTTAACACGTCTACAGTCTTTATTGGTGAGGCACCGGGATACTGGGAGGATATTAAGGGCAAACCATTTGTCGGCTCCGCCGGAAATCTATTAAACAGAATCCTGGAAAAGGTTGGAATTTCAAGGAATGATATTTACATAACGAATGTTGTAAAGTGCAGGCCTCCGGGGAACAGGGATCCACGCCAAGAGGAAATAGAAGCATGCCGCAATTATCTAGATAGACAGTTAGATGCAATAAGACCAAGTATTATTGTAACTCTCGGCCGTCACTCAACTGCATACATATTTTTAAAGGCGGGTATACCCTTCAAATCAATTAGTGAAAGCCAAGGAAAAGTTTACGAGACAAGATTCTGGGAAACAAAAACTTATATAGTTGTTTCATATCATCCAGCCGCAGCCTTATATAATGTAAAGCTCGAGAAAGAAATAGAGAAAGCTCTGAGAGTTGTGAAAATGATCCAAAATGGAAAATACTTTTAAAATGGCACCTCTAAAAAATATGTCATGCATTTAGGAGGGAAATCACTTTATTCCGAACTTATTTTTTAGGGAATGCTGGAGATAGAAATATGAGACTTGCAGGAGTAGCAACCCTTAAGGAAAAAGCATTATATACCATCCTTGAATAAAATGGGTTTAAAGGTGATAAATATATGTTTGTGGGCTTTCTCACAGCTCCATTAAGAGATTGGCCACTCCAGAAAGTTATTGATTGGGCTTCTACGAATGGATTTTTAGGCTTAGAAATTCTTGTCTCACCAACCCTTAAACAGATCGAAATTAGCAGAGTCTTAAACGGTGGAGCCGGAGAGGTAAGACGATTATTCACTGAAAGAAATATTAAAATATCAAGTTTAGCCTTCTATAGCATAAGGATTCTTGAAGACCTAGATGAACAGAAATTTCTCTTAAAGGTTATTGAGGCAGCTTCAACACTAGATGTTGATGTTGTATGCACCTTAGGTGGCGGACCAGTTAAAGGCAAAGATAAAATGCAGACTCTAAAAGAAGATTTTCCAAGGATTTTCGGTCCAATTGTTGATGCAGCTGGGGAGCAAGGCATAAGAATAGCCTTAGAAAATTGGTATGCGACAAATCTTCAAGGTTTAGATCACTTTGAAACTGCATTTGAAAATATTTCTAGCAGGGCTTTAGGTTTAAACTTTGATCCATCCCACCTTTTCTGGCAACAAATAGATTATATTGAGGCAGTATATAAATTCGGGGATAGAATTTATCACACTCATGCTAAAGATACAGAGATACTGCCATTTAAACTTAGAACTGTTGGCGTCTTAGGCAGGGGCTGGTGGAGATATAGAATACCAGGTTGGGGCGGAATAAACTGGCGAGCATACATTACAGCGCTTAAAGATGTCGGCTACGACTATGTGCTCAGCATCGAACATGAAGATCAATTCTTCGGCCCTGAAGACGGCTTAGTAAACGGCAGAAAATTCCTAGAAAATCTTCTCACTTAAATGTAAAATCAGTCTATATTACTGGTTACATTAGGCTTTTTCTGGCGCTTGATATTAGATCAGCGAGTATGCCATAAACCTTTGCTGAATCCTCCATCTTAAGCACTATTACGGTCTCAGTGTAGCAACTTATAGTTTCCTCTATGTTTATTTGTCTTCTTGATATAGCGTTATAGAACATCATAATGCAACCAGGTGTATCTACAATTTCTCTCGGACTCTGAATTATTACTGCCGCCAAATTCAGCTTCTCATCCAGTATTCCAGTATCTTCAAATCTTGAGCGGATATTACCGAATATCCTCTGATCAGTTATTAATGTTAAAGCTGTTGCACCCTCAAGAACTTGAAAGAAGGCCTCAGGAAACTCTGCCGGTATTAACCTAACCCTCTCAAGATTTCTCCTAGTCTTCTCAAGCGATAATTTTGCTAAATTAGTTCGAATTGTTATGACGCTATTAGCTATGATCTTCAAACGTTCTTCGGAGGGCTTATACTTTACTTTAGCGCGCTTAACTGAGGTTATTGTACCCTCTAGAGTTACTTTCCTCCCTAAAATTTCCTCAGCCTTCGGCTTCAGTATGCGAGCAACCGCACTTAAGTTTGCATAGCCCCTTTCAATGGCATCTTGAATCGAGGGGTCGCCCTCTATAAGGTAATGGATAATTTTCGCTAATGATAACTCGGCCAATTTTGGCCACCTAAAACTCCTTTAAGCCACGATTTTAGTCAAAAAGCACATATATTTAATTCTTATCTTTTTCACCAGTTGAATGTTTAAGTGGGAGCGTTAATAGTCTTGAGAAAAAAGATAGTCTTAGCCTACTCAGGCGGCTTAGATACATCTGTACTTATAAAGTGGCTCCAGCAAAAATATGATGCGGATGTTATAACAGTAACATTAGATGTTGGTCAAAAAGAGGATCTAAAGGCTATTGAAGAGAAAGCTCTTAATCTTGGCGTTCTGAAACACTACTCAATTGATGCAAAAGAAGAGTTCGCCATGAGCTACGTTTTCCCAGCTATCAAGGCCAACGCGCTTTATGAGGGAAAGTATCCGGTTAGTACGTCTCTGTCTAGACCGTTGATAGCCTCAAAGCTCGTCGAAGTTGCTGAGAAAGAAGGCGCGGATACCGTTGCCCACGGATGCACTGGTAAAGGTAATGACCAAGTTCGTATAGAAGTTT
Organism: Bathyarchaeia archaeon; assembly: GCA_038859955.1. GTDB lineage: Archaea > Thermoproteota > Bathyarchaeia > Bathyarchaeales > DTEX01 > DTEX01. The sequence continues at coordinate 25,322 of JAWCEH010000010.1, forward strand.
CCGTAAAAGCTCTAAACCCGAATCTTAAAGTTATAGCGCCAGTCAGAGAGTGGAATATGACTAGAGATGCTGAAATAGAGTTTGCTAAGAAACATGGCATACCGATCTCAGTAGATAAAGGTAAACCCTACAGTATAGATCAGAACTTGTGGGGCCGATCAGTAGAATGCGGAATACTTGAGTATCCAGATAAGGAACCTCCTGAAGATGCTTTCGAGTGGACAATCTCACCGGATAAAGCACCTAATGAACCTGAATACTTGAACATAGAGTTCGAAGACGGTGTTCCAAAGGCCATTAATAGTAGGAGCATGAAACCAGTTGATTTAATAGAGACTCTAAATAATATTGCTGGAAAACACGGCGTTGGACGAATAGATCACATAGAAGACCGTCTGGTTGGAATAAAATCCCGGGAGGTTTATGAGTGCCCAGCAGCAACGGTTCTCATAGAGTCTCATAAGGACCTTGAAAAACTAGTCTTAACCAGACATGAAATCTTGTTTAAGCAATATGTTGACGCGGAATGGACTTTTCTTGTCTATGCTGGTTTATGGATGGAACCTTTAAAAGAGGATCTAGATGCATTCATTAACAAGACGCAAGAGAGAGTTACTGGCGAAGTTAAAGTGAAACTCTATAAAGGTAGCGCACAGGTTGTCGGACGCTCCTCACCATATTCGCTATATGATATTCACCTAGCCACATACAACATTGATACCACATTTGATCAAGCTTCCTCGGCAGGATTCATCGAGCTCTGGGGTCTGCCAACCAGGGTTGCGAAAGCTCTCAAGAGAATTAAAAAGGGCTGAGAATAAATGTCTGATCTCTTAAGGGGTGGCAGACTCTCGGCGGCAAGAAAAGACATTACAGAGTTTACTTCATCGATAAAGAGCGATGCTAAACTGCTCAAGCATGTCGTACAAATTAATAAGGCTCATGTGATAATGCTGATAGAAAATGGAATAATCCACAGGGACCATGGATCAAAAATTCTCGAAGCATTATCAAGTTTAGAGGATAAATGGACTCTTATGCCCGATGTCGAAGATGTTCATATATTTGTTGAAGAGGAGGTTATAAAAAGAGTAGGGATGGATATTGGCGGAAACCTTAACCTTGCCAAAAGCAGGAACGATCAAGTTGCAACAGCAATAAGAATGGCTCTTCGGGAAGAATTACTCCACATTATGGAGACAATATTCACCCTTCAAGAATCTTTGATAGAATTGGCAGAGAAAAATATTGAGGTGGTTGTTCCAGGATACACTCATCTGCAGCCAGCCCAGCCCACAACATTCGCCCACTATATACTAGCCCAATTCGATATTCTAGAAAGGAATCTTAAAAGGCTGACTAATGCCTATAAAAGTGTTAACTTATGCCCAATGGGTGCGGGTGCGTTGGCTACAACAAGCTTCCCAATTAGCCGTGAAAGGGTCGCTGATCTTCTAGGTTTCAATGGGCTAATTGAAAATTCCATTGATGCAGTAAGCTCAAGAGACTTCTTATTGGAAACTTTAGCAGCATTATCAATAATGGCCGTGGATATAAGCCGCTTCGTTGAAGATTTGATCATATGGTCTTCTATGGAGTTCAGTATAATAGATCTACCTGATGAATTTACATCCACAAGTAGCATAATGCCTCAAAAGAAGAATCCAGAGATACTTGAGGTTATAAGGGCTAGGATGGGGTTAGTCTTAAGCGATTTTACAGCTGCATCAATAATATTGAAGGGGCTACCATCAACCTATAACTTGGACTTTCAGGAGGCTACTCCAAAGCTTTGGGATGCAATTGAAGTTATATTTAAGTCATTATGGATGCTTTCCGAGGTAATCCGGAATCTAAAAGTTAAGGAGGATGCCATGAAGAAGCCATTTTTAAGCTTTTTGACGGCGACGGAAGTTGCGAATATGCTCACTAGAAACTACGGTGTTCCCTTTAGAATAGCTCATAGGATTGTAGGCGCCCTAGTTAAAGCATTAATAGATGATGGGAAAACTCTCCTCGATGCAACGCCTGAATACTTAACAAAAGTCTCTGCAGAACACCTCAATCTACCATTAATTGTCAAAACCGAGGAACTGAGCAGAGCTCTTGATCTAGCTGGCTTTATAGAATCTCATAGTGTTAGGGGAGGTCCTTCCAAGAAGGAGGTTGAACGAATGATTTTAACGAGAAAGAAACTACTCAGCGATTATAGAGGTGAAGTGCTCTCAATGAGACGACAGATCGAAAGTGCGATGGTCACTCTTAACTCCATTACTGAATCCTACGTAATTCAAAGGTCCTTATCGAGCATGATGAGACAACCATAAAGTTTAAATTTTCGATTGACTAGTGCTTGAGGAAGGGTTCGTTGAGAAGTAAGAGAAGCCCTGAGAAAAACAAGGCCGGAAAGGCCGTTCTAGTTCTTGAGGATGGATCATTCTTCGTTGGCAGGGGCTTTGGAGCCGTAAAAAAAGTCTCTGGTGAAGTTGTTTTTTCAACTGGCATGGTTGGTTATCCCGAGTCATTAACTGATCCATCATATTATGGGCAGATACTGACTCTAACATATCCGTTAATTGGAAATTACGGAGTCCCAGAGTACGATAGCAATAGCTTCGGGATTCCAGTAAACTTCGAATCTATTGGCATTAAGGTCACAGGACTCGTTATTCAAGAACTATGCTCTAAACCACATCACTGGGCTTCTAAGAGAACTCTTGATGAATGGCTTAAAAGCGAGGGTGTTCCGGGGATATATGGGATAGACACTAGATGTTTAACTAAGAAACTCCGTGAAAAGGGTGTTATGCTGGGCATATTAAAGGTATGTAAGGAGGGCGAGGAGCCAAACATAGATAGGTTGCGCAAGGAAGTAAAGAATGTTCAAGATCCTAATAAACGAGACTTGGTTAGCGAGGTTACCATCAAAGAGCCTATTTACTATGATAGTGGTGGAAGAATTAAGATTGTTTTAGTAGATTGCGGCGCTAAAGCTGGCATAATAAGATCTTTACTTATGCGCCGTGTTAATATCATTAGAGTCCCATATGACTTCTCGGCTGAAGAGATTCTCGAGTATAAACCAGATGGTGTTCTAATAAGTAATGGACCGGGCGACCCAAAGAAATGCACAGAAACAATAGAAAACGTAAGGATTCTAGCAGAAGAGAAAATTTTGATGATGGGCATATGCCTTGGAAATCAGATACTATCTTTGGCTATGGGAGGAGACACTTATAAACTGAAGTACGGGCATAGGTCACAGAATCAGCCAGCCTACGACCTTGAAACCGGACGCTGCTATATAACAATACAGAATCATGGATATGCCGTTAGTGCAGAATCCCTAGAAAAAACAAATCTAAGATGCTGGTTTATAAATGCGAATGACAAGACCGTTGAAGGTGTAAAGTTTAAAGACAACTCATCATTCGCCGTTCAATGGCATCCTGAAGCTTCGCCAGGACCTTTTGATACGGAATTCCTTTTTGATGAATTCCTAAAGAGGGTTGAAAAGTATGCCTAAGTTTGAATGGATTCGTAAGGTCTTAATTCTAGGTAGTGGTGCGATAAAAATCGGTGAAGCAGCTGAGTTCGACTATTCTGGAAGCCAATGTTTAAAAGCATTGAAGGAAGAAGGGATAGAGACAATCCTAGTTAATCCAAATATCGCAACTATTCAAACTGACCCAAGGCTTGCCGGTAAAGTTTATCTTCTGCCAGTTACGCCGGAATATGTAGAGAAAGTTATTGAAAGAGAAAGACCTGATGGGATAATGTTAGGTTTTGGTGGCCAGACAGCCCTAAACTGTGGTGTAAGCCTAGCGAAGATGGGCATCCTCGAAAAATATGATGTTAAGGTTTTGGGTACATCAATAGAGGCTATTGAGAAGGCGTCAAATAGGGAAATGTTTAAGCAAACCATGCTCAATGCCGATATACCTGTTCCAAAAAGCGCGTCCGCAACATCAATTGAAGAAGCCATTAGGTCCGCTGAAGAGATTGGATATCCTGTCATGGTCAGAGTAGCGTATACATTGGGTGGTAAGGGCACTGGTGTTGCTTACAGTAAACGTGAGCTGCTCGAAATTGTTAGTAGAGGTTTGACTCACAGCATGATTAGGCAAGTTCTGGTAGAGGAGTATATTGGACACTGGAAGGAAGTCGAGTACGAAGTTATGAGAGATTATGAGGACAACTGCATAACTGTTTGTAACATGGAGAATTTTGATCCAATGGGCGTCCATACAGGAGACTCGATTGTTGTCGCCCCCTCACAGACATTAACGAACCGAGAATACCATATCCTGCGCTCAGCCTCGATTAGGGCTATACAAGCTTTAGGTGTCGTTGGAGAATGTAACATTCAGTGGGCTCTACATCCGAGATCGGAGGAAATAAGGGCTATAGAGGTTAATCCTAGAATGTCCAGAAGCTCCGCTTTAGCCAGTAAAGCCACTGGTTATCCACTCGCCTATATAGCCGCAAAATTGGCAATAGGCTATACCCTTCCGGAATTAATCAACAAGGTTACAGGCATAACGACAGCTTGTTTTGAACCAGCTTTAGATTACGTTGTCGTGAAAATTCCAAGGTGGGATCTGAAGAAATTTAGGAACGCTGACCGGCATATAGGTACGCAGATGAAGTCTGTTGGCGAGGTTATGGCTATTGGCAGAACATTTGAAGAAGCCCTCCAGAAGGCTGTTAGAATGCTTGACATAGGCAAGATGGGGCTTGTCACAAATGGCGACGAAGATGAACCAGAATCGATAGATGCCATAAGAGATTGCCTAAAGAACCCAACAGATGAACGCCTATTCAAAATTGTTAAAGCAATAAAAAAAGGAATAACGATTAAAGAGATTTACCGCTTAAGCGGAATAGACCCCTGGTTCCTTTATAAAATTCAAAATATTATCGAAATGGAGAAGAGGCTTAAAAAACTTAAAATAAATGATAAGGAGGCACTCAGTGTTATTAAGGAGGCCAAGCGCCTAGGGTTCTCAGACGCTCAAATCGCTAAATGCATGAAAATAAGCGAAAGTGAAGTTAGGCAATTCCGTAAGGTTCATGGAGTAATACCTGTTGTTAAGCAGATTGATACGTTAGCTGCTGAATGGCCTGCTAAAACAAACTACCTCTACATGACTTATAATGGCGACGAAGATGACATTAAATTCGATGCAGAGAAAAAGAAAGTTATGGTTTTAGGTGCAGGGGTCTTTAGAATAGGTTCAAGCGTTGAGTTCGATTGGAGTGGCGTTAACACTATTTGGGCACTCAAGAAAAATGGCGTGGATGAAGCAATAATGGTTAATTATAATCCAGAAACGGTTTCAACAGATTATGATGTATCAGATAAGCTTTACTTTGAGGAATTAACCTTGGAGAGAGTTCTCGATATATATGAGAGGGAAAAGCCTCTAGGAGTAGTCGTCAGCGTTGGTGGGCAGATTCCAAATAATCTGGCTCTAAAGCTCTCCAAAGCTGGTGTTAACATACTTGGTACGTCAAGCGAAAGTATAGACGCGGCCGAAGATCGCTCAAAGTTTAGCGCGCTACTTGATAAACTAGGTATTCCGCAGCCGAGATGGAGTAAACTGACAACGATAGAGGAGGCTGAGAAGTTTGCTGAGGAGATAGGTTATCCCGTTCTTGTCCGCCCAAGTTATGTTCTTTCAGGATACGCCATGAGAGTTGCATATAGTAGTAAAGAACTTAGAGATTATCTTGAGTTAGCCGCCAAGGTTTCACCGGAGCATCCGGTTGTAATCTCAAAGTTTATTGAGGGAGCCAAGGAGGTTGAGGTTGACGGCGTCTCTGACGGCGAAGAAGTTCTGGTAGGCGCTGTCATAGAACATGTTGAACAGGCTGGTGTGCATAGTGGCGACGCAGTCATGAGTATACCACCCCAATCGCTGAGCATTGATGTAATAAAGAGAATTGAAGACTACTCGCGTATGATATCTAGGGCTCTACATATTAGAGGACCATTTAATATCCAATACCTAGTAAAGAATGGCGAGGTTTTCGTTATCGAGTGTAATCTTAGAGCATCAAGGTCCCTGCCATATGTTAGCAAAAGTAGGGGCGTAAACTTGATAGAGGTTTCAACGGCCATAATGCTTGGTAAAACTTTTAAGGAACTTGGTTTACTTGAACTTCCACCAATCCCTTATGTCGCCGTTAAGGTTCCACAGTTTAGCTTTATGCGTTTGAGTGGTGCTGACCCAGTTTTAGGGGTTGAAATGCTCAGTACTGGTGAAGTTGCCTGTATTGGTGAAAATTTCGCTGATGCATTGTTGAAGGCATTGCAGTCAGCTGAGTTTACAATACCAAACGATGAAGGTGCAGTTTTGATCACCGTCGGTGGAAAAGAGATGAAGCAAAGGATAATACCATTAGCTAAAAGCCTTAGCGAGATGGGCTTTAAGATTTATGCAACTGAGCATACCGCCGACAGCTTACATAAGGCTGGATTAAAAAATATCACAATTTTATATAAGGTTAGTGAGTCATCTAGAAAACCCAATATAGTTGACTATATAGTTCAGCGCAAGATAGATTTAGTAATAAATATTCCAGCGGCAAATCCGGAAAGCGAAGCATCCGACATCCTAAAAGATGAGTATATCATTCGCAGGTTAGCTGTTGAATACAATGTTCCGGTTGTTACAACACTTGAGCTTGCCTCAGCCTTAGTTAAAGTCCTAAGATACAAGAAGAAAAGTGACATTATAATTCGATCACTAAACGAGTACATGGATAGTTTACCATTCAAATATTGGTGAAAAGTAAAACATAAATTAACTAACATCACATATTAAAGTTTTGTAACTTACAAAATAATTTAATGCCCTTTCATATCACACCTGTTATTTTAATTCAACAATATTTTGAAGGCCAGCCTTTTTAACTCGGACAATCCCTTGCTTTTCTAGGCGTCTTATTAGACGCCACATGCTCGTTCTAGGTATATGTGGGAACTTCTCCCTCAATTCAGCTTCCAGGACTCTTCCACCTCTCTCCTTGATGAAACGTATAACTTCAGTCTCTTCATCACTTAATGTTTTGACCTTCATTTTTTTCCTCACATACAAAAGCAATAAAGCAACAGCGCATATTATTGCAACTCCAGCAGCGATTACATGATCTATTGGCACCGTAGGTTGGCTCGGCGTAATGGGTGGTTTAGGAGGTGGTTCCCACTGTATCGGTATCACATAAGTTATCTCCCAATCTCCTGGATACAAATCTAACTCAAAAATATCACCTTTAGATCTTATAGCCGATGGAATAGCATTAAAGCTCATTATGGTTGCATTATTAGGTAATATAACTGTCAATTCAAACGGGGTGGTGAAATTTAAAGTCCATAGCCCAAACTCCATAAATGTTAAACTGTATGTGTCGTATTCCAACGTAACTTTCGTGGCGCCTAAACAATATATGGTTATGCCGCTTTCATTCAGGTCGTAGCTCAATAAGCTGTTATTCTCGTCAAGAACCAGTAAGTTGCTTATCTTCTCCTCGCTTATACCCTCGTGGGACGAGGGTAGTGGAAGTATTACAAATGGCTCAGTCTCATCAACTGAAACTTTAATATTGACATGGACAACGCCATCCCTATAAACAGTTAACATCGCTTTTTCAATTGTATATGATTCTTGAGCATACAAGGTAAAACAAGCAACAGAAAGAATTACTAATGATATTGAAACGGCATGCAACATCCTTATTGACATTTCCACACCTCTGTGAGTATCTATTTCAATCGTTATCTTAAAAAAATTGTGAATTTACGGATACAAATTTTGAAAACCATCATTAGTATGACTGGCAATATTAAACCGCAAAACATTGCTGTAGGATTTAGGAAAGAATAAATTTCTGATACAGAGCATAATAAGAGCTAAAGCAGATTACGATTCATTCAAAAAAATCTTCGCCCTCAACAAGGTATTTTCTTACAAATTCTTCGTTAATTTCTATGCCAAGTCCAGGTTTATCTGGAACACGCACGAACCCATCCTTAATCAATGGTTTTTCTAAACCTTTAACGAAGTTCTCCCATTGTTCTACATGCGCAGCGTGATGTTCAAAGGCTATGAAATTCTTCGGCATGGCTGCAGCCGCGTGAACGTTTGCCATAAATGCTATTGGCAACCCAAAGTTATGCGGAGCTATAAGTAAACCATAAAGGTCTGCAAACTCAGCGATCCACTTGAGTTCAGCTATTCCGCCGACATCCGAAACATCTGGAGCGACTATATCGACAGCATGCTCACTTATTAGATCTCTGAAACCGTACCTAAGGAAGATTTGTTCACCGGTAAGTGTGGGCGTTGTTGTACTTGCTGATAGCAGCCGATAAAGCTGGACTTCATTGTATGGGGAAAAGTCGCCTGTAAGCAGATCTTCAGCCCACATCACATTAAAGGGCTCAAGTGATTTTGCTAATCTCAGAGCTGATGGAAAACTCTGTCCAGGCCCGCAATCTAGTGCTAAGCCAACTTCATCCCCCAAAACATCTTTTAGCGCATTTATAATAGCTATCTCAGACTTAAGTCCACGCTCAGTTACATGTCCTCTAGTGGGATAAGCCGCTTCCGCCTCAATTGAACCCCCTGGAACACTTAATAGCTGCCCACCGTGAAAGCCTATATCAAACTTTAAAATTGTGAAGCCCTCTGGTAATGCCTTCATGCGCTTAGCCTTCTCGGCGTAGGCTTCCGGGGTATACATTGATGTGGGGTTATTTGGATCTAGAAGTAAGCCTGCTCCGGAATCACAGTAAACTCGAACTTTATCACGAATTTTGCCACCTAGAAATCTGTAGACTGGTAAGCCGAATGCTTTTCCAGTTATATCCCATAAGGCCATTTCGATTGCACTTACAGATGACCCCCAAGGCTTAAAACCACCTAGATGGCGAATCCGTAACATAATTTTTTCGACATTTGTTGGATCGCAGCCAATTAGGTGGTTCTTTAAATGTAAAACATGCTCTCTTGGACAATGTGCTTCTCCATAACCGTAAATTCCTTCATCAGTATCAATGCGTACAATCCCTATTTTACCTAAACCTGGAATGTTAACAACAGCAACTTTTAAATTCTTTATCTTCAATCAATGTCAACCCCTTTATCAAGTAAAAATCAAGTTATATACTAGGAATGTATTAAAATGTTTCTCCACATCCAATTAAATCAGAAAACAACATGAAAATTTAAATAACACTCACAGAAAGAATAAGTGATTTACGGTGGTATAGAAATGTTGCTTAAAAAGTGCATATCTGATCTAAAGAAGATGCCAACAGCATCGTTATCTGATGCCCTAAATCAGATTGGATTAAATGGCACATTAAACGTTTGCTTCCAACCGGTTTTAGAGGGCATTAGAGTAGCTGGTCCGGCTGTTACAGTGCTAGATCACTATTCTAATAGGCGAGTTATTCCTATGGAGGCAATTGAGGCCATAGATAATGCTGAGCGGGGTTCAGTTCTGGTAAGGGCTATAGAGGGTAACGAAGCGATGGACATCGCGCTATTTGGGGGCTTAATGGCGCTTGCATCCAAAGCTAGAGAACTTGAGGGGGCAGTTATATGCGGTGCAATCAGAGATCTTAGGGAGATTAAGGAGATGGGTTTTCAAGTCTTTTATAGATCTCTCTCGCCAAATACATCGGTTGGAAGAACTGAAGTTAAAGCTGTGAATGTACCGGTAGAATATGGTGGGATTATAATAAATCCAGGAGACATTATTGTCGGCGATGACGACGGCGTCATTGTAATACCAAGAGAAAGGTTAACAGAGGTTTTGGAAAGAGCTAAACAGATAGATGAATTGGAAAAAAGAGAAGCTGAGGAAATAAAGAGGGGCAAACCATTCTCGCAGGTTATAAGGGAGTATTCTAGAGTCTAGTTTTCCTCAAAAAATCTTCAACTTCGCTCCTTTTTGGAATTGGTGCAACAGCTCCTAAGCCCATTGTGGTTAGAGCACCAACAGCGTTAGCGAATACACCAATTTCCTCTAAAGGCTTTTCCTCCAGTAATCCAACTATGAAGGCTCCGTCAAAGGCATCGCCAGCGCCAGTTGTGTCTACAACATCAACCTTGAAGCCCGGAATCATAATTTTTCTTTCTCCATCAAATATGATGCACCCTTTTCCACCTAATTTTACTGCAATTATTTTCGGCTTAGCTAGAGAGTATATTCTGTTGACTGCTTTATCTACGTCCTCCATGTAGAGTAAGCTTATGTCTTCTTGGCTTGCGAAAATTATGTCAGCTTTTCTCATAGCCTTCTCAATATATGATTTGGCATATTGTGGAGACCAAAGTCTAGGTCTAAAATTCAAATCAAAACTGAAGAGTCCACCATGCTCATTAACGATATCCGCTGCTTTGAGAACAGTTTCTCTACAACTCTCACTTATTGCCATTGATATACCGCTGGAATGGAAGACTTTTAGGTCACTTAAATATTTCGGATTTAGATCTGATGGCGAGTAATGACTTGCAGCCGAACCTTTACGGAAATATGTGAAATCATGACCACCGCCAGGTAAAAGTGATATAAAATACACTGCCGTGAAACCACCTTTCTCGATCACAACTTGAGAGGTATCTATACCCTCGTTACCCCACAGTTCAAGAAATGATTCACCAAACTCGTCATCTCCAATGCGACAAATGTATCCCGCTTTGCCACCCAATCTAGCAACAGAGACTATAAAATTCGATGTATCCCCACCCCAACCTCTCTTAAACACCTGAACATCTTTAAGCTTGCCTATATCAGTTGCACAGAACTCAACCATCGGTTCACCAAAACTAGCTACATCAACCATCTCAATCACCTTTAGCAATAATTTTAAAGGTTAAATTAAAAATTCTTTTCCAGAATTAACCTATGAAATTTACATGTAAAGATATCAGGCTGAACGACCAATTTTAGTCGGGATAAACGCCAGCCTCACAGTTGTAATTATAAGAAATATGCTAATTACAGTTAGCACTATTAAGAGCCATTTAGGCATTATTTCATTATGATAAAGAACCATACAAAACATGCACCAAAGAGTATTTACATCATCTTCTAACAATAGCTCTTTAACATAATCATTATTTCACATTTTATTTTCTCTAGAGGGTTTTTCATCTACTTTATACTTCAGCATCTTTAGGGAAGATTGGATTAAGCATACTGTGACAGCAACAGCGGATATAAACTCAGGTACCGCGACACCTGCTTCATATGCATTAGTCCAATACAACAACCAAGATGCTAACCCTACCAGAAAGGATACTATGGCCACAGTTGACTTCTTCTCTAAAAAGTAGATTATGCAAGCTGCGCCTGTTGAAACAAAAAACAATACAGATACCACGAAGTGAATTCGACCGTATATTTCGTCAAATGCAGCTACAGCTTGCAGCATTAGGGATGAGAATATCAGTGATAGACCTGTATATTTAGCATAATTGATTAGGGACTTAACAGAATAGATTGCTATCAGAAACCCAGATATTAGTAATCCGGAGTTAAATATAGGGGCAACATTGCTTTTTTGCGCGTGCCCAAGATCGCTAAGTGCATTCTTATACCAATTGAAGGATGGTGATAAGTAGATTGATAGACCTATTGATGCGTATGCTATTAGGGGCCCAATAATTCCCAGTAAAATGACTAAATTTTCTTTCATATATATCTCCTAACATTTTACCGTTTTTAGCCTTTTTATATTCGCATTTTATCTTTATGAATTAAGATTTAAATATAAGTCTCCAGTTTCCACCTATTGTGAAAAATAATATGCTATATAAGGAAGATTGGAACAATATTAAGGGAATTTTTGAAGATTGGTGGGAGAGGAAACTTAGCCGCCCCTTAATACAATTTATTTCACCAAAAGATGAAGATTATACTCCTGTGGATTCATGGGCCTTTCTGAGATACTATCCTGATGTTAACATGGCTTTAGATAGAATTCTTAAACAATTCTCTAAAACAGAATTTTTTATGGAAGCATATCCAAATGTTTGGATCAATCTTGGGCCTGGTGTTCTCTCAGCTTACTTAGGGGCGGAACTAAGGTTTGATGAAAGAGTTAACACCGCTTGGTTTCAAGGGAACTTTAGTTTAGATGAGATAAGGGAGGTTGATTTTAACCCTGATAATAATTGGTGGAAGTATACTTGCCTAGCATATGAAGCCTCTAAGGTTAAATGTAAAGAAAAAGCAATTATTTCATTTACAGATCTGCTTGATCCAGTAACGGTAACAGGGCAACTCAGGGGAGATTACCCCACTAGAATTCTAAAGGATATGTTCTTTGAAAAGCACAGATTAAAAAGAGCTTTAGACAGAATCCATGATTTATTCTTCAAATATTACGAGGAATTATGTGAGTTAATGAGTGTTTCAGAGAATGGATATTCTACATGGGCGGACATATGGAGCTATAAAAAACATTTTGTCCTGCAATGTGATACAATAGTCTACTTGTCACCGAGAATGTTCAGAGAATTTGTATATCCATTAATCGTCGAAGAATGCGAGTACTTCGATAGGACGATATGGCATTTAGACGGTCCATTAGAACTAAACCACCTTAATGACCTACTAAATATACCAGATCTCGACTGTATTCAGTGGATACCTGGGGAAGGAAACCCAGATTGTGGATCCGATTGTTGGATACCTCTTTATAAGAAGATACAAGAAAAAGGTAAATTAATTCAAATACCATACATTCCACCAGAAAAAGTAGAATATATATTGAGAAGAATATCACCAAAGGGCGTGGCAATAAAGACAACTTTCAGAACAAAAAAAGATGCGGATAATTTCGCTAGAAAAATTAAGGATTTTATTCCTTTCTAGTAGAGAAGAAAAAAGAAAAATATCTTTATTATTTCCTTTCATTTTTCCGCTTAAACATCGAGATCTTGACGTTTTTCATTCCAAAAGGTCTCAGCATATATTCATCAGTCCATTGCATTGGATCCCTAAATGTTTCTGGACCTATAAACTGCGGGTCCCTCATCTTATGGTGAAGAGGACCTAGTGCATTCCTTAGGTTTCCAACGAGCAGAACTTTTATTTCGTTTTCGCCCGATTTTAAAAGATTAGTGATCTCTACGTTGTAGGGCGGCAATATCGCCTTTCCAGCCTCTTTATTGTTTACATATATTAAGGCAAGAGACGAATTAAGCTCCTCAAGTTGAAGGATGACTTTGGCACCTTCAGGTACGTCCAGGTTTATATTCTTGCTGAGTTCCATCTCGCCGGCATAGAAGGGATAACCTACTTTGCAAAGGTCTCCAAGGTCTACATTAAATTGTTCATCAACTATTTTAGAGGACCCGTTGGTGCCAACCTTAACTCCGAAGTCGCCTAGAAGATAAATAGTTTCTAATTCAGGCTCTAGATCAACGACTCCCTCCAGCTCTATTGTATTTATCCCCCTGCCTATTAAACCCGAAATATCAATCATTGGGAAGTTCCAGTCAAGCCAGAATTCGCTCGCCTTAGATTCAACTTTTACGCCATTTACAGTTATTTTGAAGAATTCGGGTCTCTCAATAACCAGATATAAACTTCTTTCATTAAAGTCGATATCAGACTCAAATTCGAACCTAACTGAAAACTTTGTGCCAAGCCCATTTTGCACTATAGAGTTATGCGCTCTCCAAACAGGCATGAGTTCGCTCCAAGCGCCCTTTATGCGGTATCTGCAGTAATCTAAAACAAGAATATTCGGATTCAGTCTTTTAATTCTCCATGGACCAGATAAAGGAGTTTCGCAAACTTTAACGAGTTCTTCTCCTGACAACCTAGTTTCGCATCCTTCTGGTCTAATAATGAAGAGAGCTGAACCTATAGGCTCCAAACTTACGTCCCATGATGTCTTTCCACAACTAATTTCCCGAGGATAATCTTTCCTTTCCCCACTTATTGGGTCCCAAATCTCGATATTAAATGAACCGTCTAAAGTTAGTTTCAGATTATGGATGTTTTCTTTACTAGTGTTGGTTAAGAAGAGTATAAGAGCGTTGCTTTCATCATCGCGTCTTAGGTGGTAGAGGACATCTCCCACATAATCTCCTTCTATAATGATAAGTTTTGGAACATCTTTGAGAGCGGACGCTACAGCAACTGAATCCAGTTTATCAACTAAAAACGCTTTATCTAGTAAATCTTTTATGGATTCTTTTTGCTCTCCATCAACTAGGAATGGTGTTGGCGCCACAGCTACTAGTTTTCCACCAACCTCGGCAAACTTATACAATAATTTGACAGTGTTCTCCGCTAAGGATACACATGATGGTATTATAACAGCATCATAAGCGATTCTGCCAACATATAATTTTCCACCTTCAACTCTACCATACTTTGTCATTAATAATTCATCTCCAAGATCAAAATCTACGTGTGCTGATAGTAGTGCCCTAAGCAGTTTGTTGAAACGCTCGTCTAATTCTTTTACTTTAGTTGGATTTAGGGGTGTGAATGTTGCCCATGCACTACCGATTGGATGAATAACTAACACGTTAACTGCACGTTTTCCTCTTGAGAGCACATAGCTCAATCTCGCAAAGTAATCCTCTATAATTCTATTGTACCTCCACCATGGTTGACTCCAGTGAAAGTTAAGTCCATAATCCCTTTTTCTTCTACCACGCATGGAGTATGGAACCAGATGGTGATTTAGGAGGTTAACTCCCATAACGTAAAGCCAGTCTCCAATCCACTTTCTATCCGCAAATGACGGATAGTTACCTGTGCATCCGTATGTTTCGCATAAAACCCTCTCTCTCCCAAGTTGATTTGCAACGCTTGAAACTTGCTTAACTGTGAGCAGAGTGCCCCAAATGTGCATTCCTAAATGGTCTATACCGGGCACATGCTGGTACTCATAGTGAGGCATCACCGCACCGCCACATATTAATTGACTGAGAAGGTTATCTTCCGCTAGGTAATGCCCAGTAAACTTTAATCTATGCCTTTCACACCAGTCATGAATCTGCTTAGAAAATGCTTCCAAGAATAAAATAGTTATTGTCCTCCAGAAGTCATAACGGGTCTTTAGATAATTCCCAATATCAAAGAACAATTCTGGCAATCTATCTACAATATTATAACCATACATACTCTCGAAGCGCTCAATAAGCCTATCAGTCCATGGTATAGCCAATATGGGAAATCTTGGACCTCTAGGTGGAATTACGTCTCCAGGGCCAAATAATCTTGGTCTGCTGCTTGATATGTTAGGTTCATCTGTGAATACTCCTGGAATACTTTTACCAATCTCATCACTAAAGCGCTCCACATAAGGTGCATATGCTACTTCGAGAAACTTCTCAACAACCTCTGAACTCAATAAGTCAACGTAGCTTATGCCGTTAAACCATGTTTCACCTGGAGGAGCTACGTAGGTTATAAAAGACAGATATAGGTAGTCTCCACTCTTCTCGCCTGGCTTAGCAACCTCATAGCTGCACGGTAAACCTTCAGAATTAAGCTTAAATTTAAAGGTGGCTATAACCTCCTCACCGCAATATGCCACTTCACTAGGAACCATCAGTAAGGCTTTAGCTCTATACTTAGGCCCTAAAGCTGGGATAATCCCGCCAGCAAAACCTGAGGGCCAACAAAGTTCGTCGTATATCCACACGTACATGCCTCGCTTCTTCGCCTCATCAACTGCCGCCCTAAAAGCTTTGAACCATTCCTCACTTAAGAATGGTGTAGCCAATCCCTCTCTAGCATGAAAGAAAACGCCTCCATATCCACCGCTGTCTAATAAAGTGATTTGTCGCGCAACTTCCTGTGGATCAAGTCTATCATTGATCGACCAAAATGGTACGCCCCTGAACTCTGTCGGCGGCTCTTTAAATAACTTATACTCAAACAAGATATATCATCCCCGGCGTTATCTTGAAGATAAGCATTTATAAATTTTTCCTAATTATTTAATAACAGCATCTGTAAAGATATGGATTGTTAAGTGGTTAAATAAGCACGGTTTCTGTTATTTTAAGTCGGGAAATTATTAGTAATCTTATAGATGTAGTTAGGAAAACTTAGGCAAAGCAAAATCTTTTTGACCAGACAACAATATTTTAATAGTTTCGGAGGTTTTAAGCGCTTATAATTCATTTTTGTCATAATTAGTAAATTTGAACTTAAGTGGATTCCTTATCTAAATGCTAAGCATTGAGTTTATCGTGGGCGCTTTGTGTTCCACGTAACTAACACCCAACCTCACAGACGAGCGGGCTCCGCTCCTCTCAGTTGGGCTCTCTCATACGTGGAATCTTTAGCGCCCACGCCCGCCGTGTCCCGCATCTGGGTAAACTCACCCTCATTGAAGGGCAATTTTCCGCCTCTCTCGGTCGAGTCCGTCTCTGCGGGCCCGAGGAGGGTGTTCCGGCGGGATTAAAGCTCGTATCATCGCTAAAGATAAAAGCGAGAAAAAATAAGATAAACTTTACTCTCAATTTAGGGTTTAACGCTTTCTATCTATTTTAGGAGATGCCATATTTCATTGAGATCAATCTCGAGAGCTGCTGCTGGATTTTCTAAATTCCAATTTTGGAGAACTTGCGGATGTATCTCACCCACTAAACCAGCCTCCATGCCCTCTACAATTATTTTTCCAACACGTCCCTCAATGAAGCTTCCATGGTTTACTTCCTCTAAATCATATTTAAGCCCTAGATTTGAAAGTAATACGCTGAGTACGGATTTAATCTCCGAGAACCCGGCTTCTGAGTGTATTGTCACACATGCTATCTTTTCGATATCTCTAGTCTTATTAGGTTGGGTTTCATCATGTATAACGCAATAGCCAACTTCAAAAATTCTTTGCGGATACTCGACATGCGTATTGTGGCTTAGGAACTCCATGAGACTAGGTAGCAGCCAATTTCTCAAGCATGTCATTGAGGAAACCTTCGGATTTGCCACCTCAACAACTTTCTTAGGCGATATATTCATTTTATCAAAAAGGATATCGGGGTTTGTTAGGGTGAATGTTAAAACCTCCTGATATCCTAGGCCAACCATGAGCTCCCTAATGAGATTGCGTAGCTGAGTTTTACGCGAAAGCCCGCCAACTGTTGATATTTGGGGCCATCTTGGTTTCATTCTATTTAAGTCGTAGGCTATGGCTATATCCTCAACTATATCTATCGGGTGCATTATATCCGATCTGTAGCATGGTATCTCTACGACGATCTCGTCGCCCGCAATCTCCGAAACTCCATATCTTGACCTCTCTAAAAGATCTATAACCTCATTG
The DNA here is from genome assembly GCA_038859955.1 of Bathyarchaeia archaeon. Taxonomy (GTDB): domain Archaea; phylum Thermoproteota; class Bathyarchaeia; order Bathyarchaeales; family DTEX01; genus DTEX01. The sequence goes on from JAWCEH010000010.1 coordinate 42,639, forward strand.
AGGCTTAGAGAGATCCCCACAATCTTCCTTACGTAATTGAGGCTGATGTGCATCTTCTCGGTTTTTAGATCTGGTGTTATAACTTCCCCTAGATTTTCGTAAGGGTAATGTATCCTAGCTGAATAAATTTTTCCTCCCCTATCCGCAAGGGCTAGAATAATGTTTGTTAGAGTATACATGACCGTCTTAAATGATGAGCCGGTTACCTCAACAAGAATATTTCTTGTCCCAATAGTTACCTTCCCTAAATCATTTGAGTTTATTATGGGCGGGAATGATAATACTTTACTTCTTGAGTCTATAAAAATAGGCCAAACGTCAAACTGCTTAACTATATGACCATACTCTACTCCTTTAGGATGCTTTTCAAGTATCTCATCTAGCGTTAGTTCTTCGTCGAACCCCAATGGAACAAATCTCGTTTCATCCGGTCTGGAAACCGTATAACGTAATGGTGGCATAACTAAATCAAAGTCGTATAATCCTATCGACGTTCTACGCCTACCACGTCCATAAGTTTGATCCATTTTGTCTTGGAAGCGCATTATGTGCCGTATGGCAGCATCACTTAACCTTACACCTTTAACAACAGCGCAAGCAATATAAGGGCGTATATTCTTTAGACGTGAATCAACGGCAACCTCAACACCAGATCCCCCTATAACTTCATATTGTTTAAGACCCCTCTCCATATTCAATATGCCTTTTAAAGTACGCGCTATCCCTTCAACGCTCCATATGTCAGCACGATTACTGTCCTTAACATCTATGTGAATCTCCCTATCGTCAACATGTTTTATTTCACCCTTTATAAAAGACAATATCTCATTAAGTTCCTCAAAGTTTGTGGGCAATTCTATTCCTAGAAGAGACTCTAAATCCTCGCGTTCAACCTCGATTGTTGGCATATATTATATCATCTCCTTTCTTCTGAGCCAATTAAGGTCGTGAGTGAAAAGGTAGCGTATATCGTTTAAGCCAGCCTTCATCATGAATAGGCGATCGACACCTAAACCCCAAGCTAAGACCGGAACATTGATGCCCAGTGGCAACGTCACTTCTGGACGAAAGATTCCTGAACCGCCGAACTCCATCCAACCATAACCTTCCTTGTACGCGGATAATTCGACGCTTGGCTCAGTGAAGGGGAAATAATCGGGTTTAAACTTAATCTTGTCTGCTCCAGCTATGTCTATTGCAAACCGTTCAAGTACTCCTAATAGATCGCGTAATGTTAGGTCTTCGCCGACGACTATGCCCTCAACTTGATTGAACTCGCTTAAATGCGTTCTGTCGACAAGTTCCGGCCTATAGCAACGTGCAATTGCAAAATATTTCCCCGGAATCTCAATATCTTCGCTTATTAATGTTCTTACGCTTACAGCTGTAGTGTGACTGCGCAGTATTAGCCTAGCCGCCATAAGAAGCGAGAATGTGTAGCCCCAACCCCTAGAGCCAGTCTTCCACCCGCATTCATGTGTTTCCTTAACTTGCTCAAGGAACTTTATATAAGGAGATAGATCACCATATTCTGGTTCTTTAATTAGGTACATATCATGTATTTCTCTAGCCGGGTGGTCTTGGGGCATATATAATCCATCACAATTAAAGAAACTTAATTCGACTGTTGGGCCATTCATTTCCTTAAATCCTAAGGCTACGAGTTTCTCCCGCATCTCGTCCAGAAACCTCAGGTAAGGATGTTTTTTGCCCGGCCAAATTCTAGGCGCCGGGGCTCTAATGTCATATTTTAGAACCCTTTTTTCACGCCATTTACCAGTAATTATTAGCTCTGGCGTTAGTTGCGTTACCTCCTCAATTAATTCTAATCCCCCTTTAACCAAGCTCCATCCATTATCTGTTAATTCAACCTCTCTAATTGTTTCCTCACGAATCTCGAGTATTTTTCTTCCCTTAAGCATTTTAAAGGCTTCTTTTAGCTCGTCATCGAGATCCTCAAGAGTTAAAGCCCCAGATACTTTGAGCATGGACAAAAGTCTTTCGTCAACTCCAGTTCCCGGCTTCCTTAAAATCTTAACCTTCTGCTCACTTGTGTCTATTTTCGCCCAACCTTTTCGTGAAAGCCAACCCAGCGCTATAGCTGAGATTTCACTATTTATAGAGGCAGTTTCTAACAAATCTTTTATCGAGGCTTCACCACCCATAGCAATAAGGGCTTCAATCAGTCGTCTCTCAGGCAACTTGTCCTCAGCATACTTTTTACCCTCTTTATTAAGTGAGAACCGAGTTGCTTTTCTCTCGTGAATCTTTATAAGATTTTTTGATTCAAGTGATAGAACCGCTCGCATAATGGCTGCATGTGTTAAGCCGCTTATCTCAGCAAGCCTATCAAGCATCGCTTTTCCACCAGCGTTCTTTAGAGCAATAAGGGTTATCCTCTCATTTTCGCGTAGATCCACTACTTACACATCCCCTTTTATGTCCTTTAGTGAGTGACTGGAATTTTTAGATTTATCGGGTTGATTAATGTCTTCAAACTAATACTTAACTTTTCATAAACATATTATTTTTAGAACCATGCCTCCAAAGTTCTTTTACTTCTAGCCTTCTTAATGCCTTCAATTGCTTTTTCCACGGCTTTTCGCACTCGATCCTCAGAGAAATCTTTCTCACCGCAAAGAAAAACGATTATGCCATCGATATCAGGCTCCTTCCACTCTATCTCGTAATTATCTGTGACATCCGGGTACAGAAAGATTTCCCTTATTTTTGCTGGCTCAACAGGAAATTCAGCATTTTTTATTGATGGCAGAGCATTCTCTAGACTCCCATATGTTTTTATAAGCTTAAGGGCGCTTTTAGGACCTATACCTTTAACACCTTCAGGATTAAAGTCCGTCCCGATGAGTATACCAATATCAATTAATTGCTCACGAGTAATACCTAACTCCTTTAGGACGCGATTTAACTCGATTATCTCAGGAGTAATCTCAACATACACATCCTTTCGGGGAAGTTTTCTCCTGCCTGAGATTGTTAGGTTTCTAAGCAAGTATGGTGCTCCAAAAAGTAAGCTATCATAGTCTTGACTCGCGCAAAAGTTTGCATCTCCCTTTCTAGCTAGATGCGCCGCTTGAGCTTCGCCCTCAGATGGAGCTTGAACCCAAGGCACGCCCATAAGCGTTAATAGGTGCTTTGCATCCTCAGACATGTAATCCTTTAAGTGCGATGTCATTTGCGCGTATTTGCGCGCCTCCTCGATTTTCCCTTCCCTTAAAGCAACCTCATATTTTTTTATGGCCTCCTCCTTTACCTTCATTCTACTTTTAATTTCAGCCTCTTTAAGTGCTGGCGGCTTTCCATCAAAAATGTATATGGGTTTTATTCCCAACTCAAGCAGATTACATGTTCTATAGAATAAACCGCTTAAGTGGCTCGTAATCCTTCCAGAATGATCCATAAGAGGGGTTCCATCAGGTTGTCTAATTATTGCTAAAAACTGATACAATGCATTGTAGGCGTCTATAGCCACGATCTTGCCGCTAAGATTACTTAGATCGGTTGGCACTTTTGGGACTAAATCACTTAAATCCACACCCATTAATACCAGCTTCTCCAAAAAGAAAGTAATCAAATGAAAAATAAAAAATTAATGTGTACAAAAACTCTATGCATTAAACTCGTCTACTCGACGATTTTTATGTCGTTAATATTTTTTAGACCTAACCTTTCAACAGTTCTAACTATACCATATTCTACGCTTGCCTTTGGAATTAGAAGTATGGCTTTAATAAATCTTAAACCAATCTCTTTAGCTCTTAATGTTCTTGCGTGCCCATCTAAAACATAATATTTCCCCTCGTACTTAACACATACTATTGGAACAAGCAATTTACTTATCGAGATAATCTGCCTTTTGCTCACTTGTGGTTGCGTTGGAACAATATTTTCAATCGGTATATTCTCAACTCTCATATAGAATGACACATTGTAGATAGCCTCATAATATCTTAGTAGCGTAATTATCTGACTCCATGCCTTCAAGATCAGATCGTCAATCGGCGCGGGGTCTATTATTAGCAGATTTTCTATAGACCTCTTTGGGGGGGCTCTATAGCTAACCTCTTCCGGGAAACGCAACACATAAGATTCAACCATCTCTTCCATCATCTTCGCTAAAATATATGACCTGTGATGCCCATCCACAATGTAGTATTCACCACCTTTTCTGACGGATATTATCGGAACTCTGTAACCCTCGTTCACAATCTTCATGAAGATGAGAGCGAGCTTATCTCTCTCAAGAAAATTTTCAGTGGGACAGAGTGATTTAATAGGCAATGGTCTAAATTCAACGCCCAATTTTGTGCCGTAAAGCCTCTCAAAACTGACCCTAATATTCTCAATTCTCGTGGGCAAATCTTCCAGTGTTGTCAACTCTATTTTGCGCAAAACCTTCAACCAACGTGCTCAACATCAGATTGTATTTATGAAAAACTATTTCCTAAATATTTATTCATTACTGGTTTACGGTCACAAGAAAATAAAACATAAATCGAGAAAAATGCATAATTTTGTAAAAGTGAAAAAATGATGAAATCATGTTGAAAAGCGAGTAACGTTTGTAGGAGAGGAAGCAGATGAAATCTCGAGTTTTGAGGGATGGGGTTTACTGGGTTGGAGCAATAGACTGGGATAGGCGTCTTTTTGATGAATTAATTCCGCTTCCAGACGGAACAAGCTATAATGCTTATCTTGTAGTGGGAAGCGAAAAGACGGCGCTAATAGATACAGTTGATCCAACGATGTCAAATGTTTTGGTAAATAATTTAAGGAATTTAGATATCAAGTACATAGATTACATTATTGTAAATCATGCTGAACAGGATCATTCTGGGGCTTTACCAACAATACTAAATCTGTATCCAGATGCGAAAGTTATTGCCACATCAAGATGTAAAGAGATGCTTGTAGATCTTTTATCTATCCCAGATAACAAGATTCAATCTATTGGAGATCATGAAAAACTTTCTTTGGGAAATAAAACGCTTGAATTTATTCATTTTCCATGGGTTCATTGGCCTGAAACCATGTTAACATATCTGCACGAAGATGCTATACTTTTCTCGTGTGATTTATTTGGTTCGCACCTTGCAACATCTGAGCTCTACGCAATTGAGGAGACAACATTATATGAGGCAGCTAAAAGATACTACGCTGAAATAATGATGCCATTCCGGCTGATTATACAGAGGAATATAGAAAAACTAAAGAATGTAATGATTGACCTGATTGCGCCAAGTCACGGACCTGTTTATCATAAGCCAGGTTTTATACTTGAAGCTTATCGGGATTGGATCTATAATCCGCCAAAGAACCTCGTGGTTTTACCCTACGTATCAATGCATGGAAGTACGAAGGTAATGGTCGATTATTTAGTTTCCGCGCTCCTTCAAAGAGGAGTAAAAGTCCAGCAATTTAATCTCTCAAGAGTTGACATCGGAAAGCTGGCAATTGCTCTTGTCGATGCAGCAACAGTTGTTATAGGTTCACCTACAGTTTTAGGTGGGCCTCATCCAAATGTTCTCTACGCCGCTCACCTTATAAGCGCGCTTAGACCTAAAATGATGTTCGCTACACTAGTAGGGTCTTATGGTTGGGGAACAACAATAACGCAGCAAATTGCCCAAATTCTTTCGCCTTTAAAGATAGAGTTTCTTGAGCCAGTTATCTCTAAAGGCTATCCAAAGGAAGAAACCTTTAGAGCATTAAATAATCTTGCAGATGAAATATTAGAACGCCATAAAAAACATGGTCTAGTATAAAAAGGGAGAATAAAGACTTAAGAATTGGTGTTAGCCAAGCATGGCTGATATAAAGATAAGCATTATTGGAGCTGGAAGCTCAACTTTTTCATTACCTCTCATTCAAGATTTATGTTTAACGCCAAATCTTGAAGGTAGCACCATAAGTTTCATGGATATAAATGAGGAAAGATTAAACATTACTTTCGCCCTTTGTAAAAGATATGCAAATGAAACTGGTGTAAAGTTTAAACTCGAAAAAACTTTGGATCGAAAAAATTCTCTGAGAGATGCAGACTTTGTAATAAATGCAGCATTAGTTGTTGGTTATAGCGGTTACAGGGAAGGCTGGAATATAGGCTTTAAGCATGGCTACAGATTTGGCGGCAGCTACCACATTATGCATGACGAGGGCTTTTGGATAAACTTCTATCAATTTAGGCTCTTTGATTCAATAGTAAACGATATATTTGACGCATGTCCAGACGCATGGTACATTCAGCTCGCAAACCCAATTTTAGCCGGAATAACATATTTAGGGCGAAAATATCCTAAGCTGAAAATGGTTGGTTTATGCCACGGATTCAACGGTGTATACCAATTGGCGGAGACACTAGGCCTTAAGAGAGAATATATAACATTTGAGGCACCTGGCGTCAATCATTTTATATGGTTAACACGCTTCTACCATAAGGGTGAAGACGCATTTCCGATCTTAGATAAATGGATCGAAAAAGAAGCACCTGGTTATTGGGAGACATGTTCTCCAAGCAATGCATTAGGACCAAAAGCGGTAGACTTGTATAAAAGGTTTGGCGCTTTTCCAATCGGCGATACGTGCACGCCAGGGGGTGGATCATGGCCTTGGTGGTACCATGTTGACGATGAAACGGAGCGTAGGTGGAAGGAAAATCCGCGTAAATGGTGGAATTTTGTACTTGAACCAACAAAAGAAGATTCTATTTCGAAACTAATTAAAATGGTAAAGGACTCGGCCCCTAAAGTTACAAATATTTTTCCGCAAAGAAAATCTGACGAAATAATCGTTCCCTTAATTGAATCTATTGCATGCAATATACCAAGAATATTTATAGTTAATGTAATGAATAGCGGCGATTTCGTTCCCGGTTTACCTAGAGATTTCGAGGTTGAGATCCCAGCGTTAGTTAGCAAAAGAGGAATACAGGGAATTAGAACGCATGGATTACCTAAACCCTTAATTGCCCACATTTTCCGCGATAGAATTGCGCCAATTGAGGTTGAACTCGAGGCATACGAAGGCGGAAGCAGGGAACTTTTACTTGAACTTATCATGATGGATCCTTGGACGAAATCGGAAGAGCAGGCAAGAAACCTTCAGGAAGACATACTTAGAATCCCAAGATATGAGGAAATGCGTCACCACTATAAGTGAATTACGTTTTTGGAGGTTCATTAATTATTTCACGACGGCTCGTGAAATAATATTATATCATCTTTATGTTTTAACAATCTTCATTAGCTGCCAATTCTTCCTCAACAAAAACTTTTAAATGATCACAGAATGAGGGACGTTTATTACAAATACTGTTAAAGTTTCATGAACTTGAAATATATTTTCCAATGTTAATAAAGGTTTTATATACATTTTTAAAAAACTTGGGAGATGAAAATGCAAGGAGTTTATAAAAAGCGTGTGTCAACTGGCGACCAAAACTTAGATCTTCCAACACCAGGATTTCCAGCCAAAGTATATAATAAAGGACATGGATATCGAATGAATTATGAAAATTTTTAGCATTAAATGGATTTCTAAGATATCCCGATAATTCTCCTTTTATCTTTAGCCCAGCTAATTAAAATGTCCTGCACAAAATCTATAGTTCTTTCTACGGCGGTCTCCGGCATTCCTGGCGAAGCTGGCTCAGAAGATAATCTAACCCGATAATATTCTTCGCCCGGACTCTTTATCAAGGTCAAAGTATTTTTTGTCCCACGTCTATTCTCCGGCGGTCCAAATAAGTACACAAATTTAATTGCTTCTACAAGTTCACCTCTAATATTCTCAGTCTCCAAAATATTCTCGATATTCTCAACTCTCTCAGTATAACCAGATTTTAAATCGTTTAGACGGTCTAAGAAATAGTTTACAAAGAATACCTTCTCGCTAACTAGCACTTTAATCGGCATGCTTAACTCTCTAGCCTGATAAACTCTGAAGATTTCTTCCTTACGTTTTTTCTTCTCTTCTTCTGTTCTTTTAACCTTCTTTATTTTTGATGGCGTATAAGCACTGACGGCCATAACAGCTGGCCTTGTAGCTGATAACACCGAGATTAGTATAGCCAAAGCGAAGCCTATAGCACTCCACCACCATTCAAGCTTCTCTCTAACCATTAGATCATGGCCGAAAAAGTTCATAATTCTATAAAAGCTCAGTCCGGCTAAGTACCCTAAGCTTCCGCCAACCATACCGATAACTGTTGCTTCAGCTACAAATGTTAGTCCTATATGGGTAGGATTCAACCCAAGCATTGAGAGAACCCTAATTTCCTTACTTCGTTCATATGCGCTGTTAACCATAACCATGCTAACATTTAGGATAACCATAATAATGGGTATAAGTAGCTCGGCAACGCCTTTAAATTCGATGTATGAACCAATATGGTAGTGGACGATCATATTGTTTAAGGAAACAAATATGTCATAGCCAGAGGTTAGAACTAGCCTTTTAACGCCAGATTCCATATCGGTAATGGTAGCGGGTTGAAATACTATTTCTGATGGTAAAACAAAATCTGGTGCACTTTCCCGTATTTTTTCAGCTGTCTTGAGGTTGATAACAATAATTTCCGTACTGTTGCATCTTTGCAGTGTACCACCTTCAAGAAGACGATACGGACCGAAAAGAGAGCCATCAATATCCGCTAAAGCATTATATCTTTCATCATTAATTAACCCCTTTACAATAAGGTTCTCCTCCACCTTAGCATCCGGAATTTTCAAAGTAACATTATCATTTACCTTGACACCTAACTTGTTAGCTATACCTGAGCTTATGAGAACCCCGCCGCGCATCTCACTACTCAAATACTCTCCCACATCAATTAACTCATTCAATCTAGTGTAAGTCGACTCACTTTCAGGAGATACAGCGATGACACCGTAAATGAAGTGATAGCTATTTGTCTTTGAATTTATAAGTTGAGCTATAGGGTTAACTTTAGGAAAGTTTTTCCATCTCTGCGCAATATTACTCATAGGAATTATTTCCGAAATAGTAACTATATCTCCATACCCTAACGGCGAGAATAAAGCCAGTGAACCATTAACCATTCTTCTAACAAGAATACCGTCTGATGATGAAATAGAACTAATCCTATCGGATACCGCGCCAAAAACGGTTCCGAATGATGTAAGTGAAGTAAATGCTAAAACAAGAATCCCTACGGAGAAAATTGTGAAGAAACCGCGCAACTTCTTACGCTTTATCTGCCGCTTACCCATAGAAAAGATTATTGTGATCGCGCTTCTCCATGAAACCTCCCCTTCAACCGTTCTCTCCTTCCAGACACGTGGTATCACAAAAATTATAATTGAAAAAGTAGTGAAGGAAATAACTGCAGCATATATGAAGA